>JAEDOO010000213.1 GCA_016301965.1 Lachnospiraceae bacterium
TATTCTTTAACATCTGAATGGCTCTTGCAGCAACTTCTTTCGTGACACAGGAACAACCGGCTACGTTATTCTCAAATCCGCCCATATCCATATTTTCTTCGATCATTGCGGTGGCGTACTCGTTTCCTACCACCAGCTGGCCCTGATAAGCACAGAAGGAAACACCTACCACCGGAATACCTCTCTTTCCGGCCTGACCGATATGCTGTACAAAGTCAATATGGTTGTTTCCAAAACCTTCTGTGGTAATGATACAGCCGTCAATATCCAGAGATTCCAGAAGTGATCCCAGTCTCTCAGATACCCACATTTTCTCATCGTTAACCTGCGGTGAACCGACAAAGACAACACCTACCAGATCCAGCTCTGTGTCTGCCGCCAGCCCTTCCACCAGAGGCTCACGGATGTAATGACGGGTCATTTCCTTTGTGGCAGGTCCGATACAGGTCAGTGCATGAATGGAACCGTCACGTACCTGATTCGGGGTCAGAATGATCGGTACATTACCGCAGTCAACATTTTTCTGTCCGCCAAGGATACCACAAGGTTCTGTTGGGCAGATCACATTGTCATGCATGGCTCCCTGACCCATGATTTCCTTAACCAGAACAACTCTCGGATTTCCCTGACGGCGGACGTCCTCACAGATTTCCTCCCGCACCACTTCTCCGTTATATTTTTTAAGCTCATTTCTCACAGCCTGAATAATATAATCCTGGCATTTATGTGCTGCAAAAGGACCTGGTCTCGTCATACCGGACAGTCTCTGAATCACAACATGGCAGCGGATAATGATATCGTTCTCATCCGCACATCCAGGATGGCCAAAATACATCTTTTCATCCAGAAATCCTTCTGAAGAGCCAAATTCATGCACCTGCACACCATCTTCATCCACACCGGTCAGCATAAATACAACACCGTCCGCAACTTTCGTGATGCCCTCTCCCAGCTCTCCTTCTGCCTTAGTGGCGATAGGACACACATCCATGATCGTTTCTGTGTATACGTGACGGTTTTCCGGACGGATAACGTCCAGAGTGATACTCTTACACAGCGGATCCTCTTTCACTGCACGGTTAACGATATCTCCGTCAATGGTGATCTTACCGTCTTTGATAGATGTCTCTGTTCCAATCTCTGCATCGGTAATACGGATATGCTTTTTTACTAATGTGCGAATTACCTTTTTCTTACCGGCAATCACTTCTTCTTTTTCCAAAACGGGAGCAGCCACTGCAGTTTCCCCTGCAGCCACGCCACCGGTCAGTACCGGGATATCAAGGCTTAAGCCTTCCAGTTTCTCTGCTTTTCCAATTTCAATATGAATCATGCTTTTTCCTCCTGTTTCTCTTATCTGTAAAACAGGCTCTGCCACCGGCAATAGTGTCTCGCCTGATTTCTCCTCTGTCGTATCTGCTGAAACATCGTTTACTTTGTCCAGAACATCACGGGTAATAGACGTCAGCGCTTCCACATCGCTGGTCAGTGTGGATCCAAGAACCTGTTCTATTTTAAGGCCATCCTCTTTCAGTTCCAACAGACCGGCTTCTACCATATCCTCAAAAAGGCCCGGATCCTCCAGATCAGCAGCACTGATCACCAGTCCTTTTTCTCTCCGGCAGCAAAATACAGCCGGATCCTTTAAATGTAGCTGTAAACTTTCTGGTGTAATAGACATTGTGTTACCTCCTTTTGTTCTGCTTTATGCTTTAATGGCACGGATCAGTTTTTTATTAACTGCGCGCAATGCGGCATCCGTGCAGTGATATACAGGTAATCCCATCTTCGGAGCACAAGACATGACTGTATTGGAGCAGTCTGTACAGTTGCTGATCAGCACTGCCTGCGCTCCTGCTTTTTTCAAAGCCATAACCTTCTGTACCTGGCCGGGACAGTGACCTGGATTTTCACATTTTCTGGTGTTTTTTACTTCCTTAGCCTTCTTGCAGTACTCAACACCCACGACCTGAGAACCCAGACTTTCTGCCAGCTGCATCAGCCGCT
>JAEDOO010000064.1 GCA_016301965.1 Lachnospiraceae bacterium
GCTCCTGACAACAACGCTCCATTTTCTGCGTCTTTTTTCACTGCCTTCGCTTCCACTCTCTGTCTGGCATTGGTAAACTCTGCAGTCTGTGTGATCACAGCTGTTTCCTGATCCGCATAAGAGAATGTTACTTCCTGCGCTTCCCCATTCAACACATAACCATTCGGGGCTTTCACTTCTACTATACGGTAAGTTCCAAGCGGCAGATCATCCAGAATTGCTTTCCCATCTTCTCCGGTGGTAAGTTCCGCAACCAGTTCTCCTGCATGATATTCACAGATCCGGTCCCCGTTGGCATCTTTTTGAAAATCTGCGGTATAAATGTCCTCTGCAGCGTAAACTGCAAAGGAAGCTCCTGCCAGAGGCTGAACCTTGTACTCAAAATCTGTCCCATATCCGCTCAGCACTTCTCCCTTCTTTATCACCTGCAGCTCCCCTTTGACCGGATGGTTTTCATAAACAACTTCAATGATTGCGTCTCCGGAGACCTGGTCAATTTGATACATAGTGTCTGTATCTACCTTTATTTCCACATAATTACGGTTGACCGTATAGCCATCCGGAGCTGTGATTTCCTCAATCCGGTAACTTCCTGCCAGCAGGCTGTTGGGCAAAATCAAATATCCTTCACTGTCCGTAAAGTAAGAAGTGTGGGTTACCGTAGTCGGATACGTCGTTACCTGCTCAACATATTCCTGGTTATCCAGATCAAACACCTTAAACTCTGTGCCTGCAGCCAGGACAGATTTCTTTGTCTCATCATCCTGTTTGATGATCTTCAGCTTCGCATGAAACTCTTCATCCAAAAGCACACGCCAGGTCTGCGGTTCTGTCGGATGGTTTTCCGTGATTCTCACGATAAAATCTTTTACCGGCTTGAAATTATGGGGTGTGGTGGTTTCTTTAACGATATAGGTTCCAAACGGGATAGCAATAGATACCGCATAGCCTTTCTTATCCGTAAAAATTTCTTTCGCTCCGTTTTCCCCGATGATTACCGGTTCTGCAGAATCAAAATCATAGCTTCCGTCTTCTTTTACTTTTAACGAGCTTTCCAAATATGCAGTAAATCCTGCCCCGGAAAGCAAATCTGCATCCGTCTTTCCGTTATCTGCTACCTTAATCAGCTGGAACGGCTGTTTGATCACCTGTTCCCAAGAAGTAGCTGTCCTTTCAACAGTTGCCACCAGGTCGCCTTCAAAATCACAGGACAGGTCATACTCCTTTTCGTCCAGCAGATATCCGTTAGAGGGTGTGATTTCTTTTACATAGTATCTTCCAAGATACAGGTCCCCGACAGATGCTTCTCCAATTTTATCCGTCGTCAGTGTCGCGATCTGGGTACCGGCCTTATAAATCACGCCGGTCTTTCCATCCGGATGGACAATATCCTCCCTCGCATACAGCCCATAGATTGCTTTTTCCAGAGTGGCGTCTCCCTGTGGGGTGCTTCCGGTTTCCGCATCTTTCTTGACCAGGTTAATCTTTGCATTTACCCGTTCATTTTCAAAAGTATGTGTATAACTTACAGCTGCTTCTGTATCGTGGGTATAGCTGAATGTAAAATGATAGATAGCTTCCGTATTTCTTACGTAGCAATCCGGAGCCTGCAGTTCTTTCACATAGTAGCTGAAACCAATGGGAATATCTGCTGTATAAGCTGCCCTGCCGTCTGTTCCGGTTACTGCTTTCTCAATAAACGTATCTTTCTTTGCAACAACCGTTCCGTCCACGTTTTTGATATCTTCTGCAGCATATAATCCATAAATGCCTCCGGAAAGAGGATTCTTTGTGGTATTGTCCACTTTTACTACCGACACAGATGCTTTCTGGCGGTCATCCTGGAACGTGGTGCTTCCCAAAACCACCTTTTCCGTCTGCCCATTGTAAGAGAGAGTGACATTTTTGCTTTCTCCCTTGTTGACAAAATTCTCGGGGGCATTCTTCTCTTTCACCGTATAAGTCCCGAGATAAAGGTCAGAAAGTGTTACACTTCCATCTTCTCCGGTAATGAGATTTTCTGCCACCACAGCACCTTTTTGATAAATGAGCTTTCCAGCTGCAGTTACGATATCCGCTCCTGCATATACATTGTACACAGCACCCTTCTGCTTTCTCAGCCCATATTGGAAGGTAGTCCCTTTTTCTGTTACAGATGCTCCGGTCAGCATCTCCCCTTCTTTGTAAATGGTAATGCTTCCCCGCGGTTCCTCATTGATGAAGGTGTGGGTAAATATTACAGTCTTCTCTTTCTCATTGGTATATGCAAAAGAAAAGTGATATATATCCGAAGTATTCAGCAGAAATTTATCCGGTGCCTGGATTTCCTTCACATAATAATCATACCCGATGGGAAGATCTGCACTGAATGCCCCATGTCCGTCACTTCCAGTTGTTGTTTTTCCAATCAACGTATTTTTTGTAACAACTACTGTTCCGTCCGCATTCTTAATGTCAGAGTCAGCATATAACCCAAATACACCGCCAGCCAATGGGGAAGCAGTTTCTTTGTCCTGCTTAACTACCGATACCTCTGCTTTCTGGCGGTCATTGGTAAAGGTTACTTCTGTCAGAACAGCTTCTACAGTCTGGTCACTGGAAGCGACCGTAACTGTCTTTGACTCTCCCTTATTGATATAATTCTTGGGTGCCCCTGTTTCTGTCACCGTGTATTTACCAAGATGCAGGTTATTTACGGTCGCAGAGCCATCCGAACCTGTCTTGACATTTTCTGCTATAACAGCGCCCGCTTTGAACACCGTTGTTCCATCGGCAGCAATGATATCCTCCGCCGCTGTCACAGTATAAATCGCCCCTGCCAGTCTGCGGTTCTCATACTGGAAGGTGGTTCCGTCTGCACCTGAGACAGCGCCTGTCAGCACCTGGCCTTTTTTATAAATTTTCAGGCTTCCCAGTATTGCCGTATCTTCCAGTGTTTTTGTTGCAGTCTTCCCGGCTGCCACAGACACTCCGACTGCATTCACATTGATCTTATATCCTTTCGGTGCGGTAAGCTCCTTCAGGTAGACCGTACTTCCGGTTACATTAAATTTCACACTGGAGGCACCATTATTGTCCGTTGCAGGCATTTGAATGATCAGGTTCTGGCATGCAGCATCACTGTAAACACCGTAGACCGCCCCTGCCAGTTTCTTTCCAGAACCGCCGTCCTGCTTCACGATATCAAGCTGTGCCTGCTCCGGCCAGTCAACCGTAAGGGAAATATCCGAAGAATCTGTATAATATCCAAATCCGATATCCTGGGAATTCTGCAGTTTCAAAAGCATAGCGTGGAAATCCAGCGGATATTTGGAAGTGATCGCATACTTTCCTTTCAGGCTGCTGATGTCAGTCGTTGTGGCAGCCAGATGGAACTTATCACCGCCTTTTACCGTGACATTTCCTGTCCCTGTTTTCCCGGTCGTCTCATT
Organism: Lachnospiraceae bacterium; assembly: GCA_016301965.1. GTDB lineage: Bacteria > Bacillota > Clostridia > Lachnospirales > Lachnospiraceae > UBA11957. The sequence goes on from JAEDOO010000064.1 coordinate 3,432, forward strand.
CACAAGTTTTACCCCATCCTCCAGATGAATGGTGATTGTGAATGCTTCATTTGCTTTCCAAGTAAAGGTTTCTGTTTCTGTTCCATTTGCGGTTACAGACAGGCCGGGAAGCATCTCCATGGCAGTCGGGTCAGGCATTTTTGCCAGTGCTGCCTTGATCTCCCGCAACATATTTTTTGCAGTATCCGACAATGCCCCGCCAAAACCGGACTCGCCATCGTAAAGGTAATCCACCAGATAATGCTGCATCGCCCTTGTTTCTGATGTACATCCTGCATTTTCCATGATCTGTTTGATGTTATAGCCGTTGAATGTGCCTCCCCATCCGGGGCCACCATAACCATAGAATAAGGCTTTTCTAAGATATTTATCATCGCCGCCCTCATCCAGCTCGATCATGTTTTTATAGGTTGTCCCACTGGGCGGAGACGGCATGGAATGCTGCATGCAGTACGCATTGACTGTATAAGTTTTTCCATCAACTTTGTATCGGATATATTTGTAAGAGTCGTTGCCGCCGCTTCCCATGACAGAATTGAAAGGATGCAGCTGTCCGTCCGAATAGTAATAGTAGGTATTGGCTTCAATCTCTGTGGCCTCATCCCACAGGCCTTCATCGTCAGCTGCCAGAAGCATGATCCCGCCTGCAGCCTGGTCTGCGGCAACTTCAAGCGCGATATCATCTGCAGGCATCTCAAAACTGAACGTATCCGTATCTGCATGATAAGTCACTTCGGAGTATAGAAGGTCTGCCGTATTGCCAGCAGCATTTGCCTCAACTTTCAAAGCCCCCACTGCTGTCAGGGCTCCATTGGGGAGGTTTGTTGAAAATTCCACCGTATCTCCGGCATCATAGCTGCCATCCTCACTGTTCAGGGTAACACCAAGCTCTTCTCCCCTGGTGATCTCTACCCGGTAATTCCCTTCCGTCTCTGATTCCTCTTCAGTCTCAGATTCTTCTTCATTTTCCGTTTCCGGCTCTGAAATTTCCTCTGTTTCAGGCTCCTGCGTTTCCAGTAAAATATCTTCCGGTATAGGCTCTCCCTCTGTTTCAGACTGCACAGTATCCAATTCTGTTTCCGGTTCTACCGGAAGCTCAGTCACGGATTCCGTATCCGTGGTCTCCATCTCTGAAGTTTCCCCTGAAATACCTTCCGTTTCTGTTTCTCCAGCCTGTTCTTCGCTAAGTTCCTCACTATCAGCTTCCGTATCCGATTCTGTCTCCGGTTCTTCCGGCACAACATCACCAGAAAATATTTCCATCACCCGCGAGGCCGACTCCTCTTCGTCGGAAGCAGCCTCCTGGTTTCCAGAGTCATTTCCTCTTTCCGTGACAGATTCCGACTGTACTTCCATAGCAGGCTCTTTCACAATCAGCTTTCTGCTGATCTGATACTGGGGGTGGTCTGTTGTCAGGGGCTCCACATAATACACTGCCTTGTAAACATCAGCATGGTCATTACTGAAATCCTTCCCATCCTCGTTTTTCGCTTCCTCAAATGTTACTTTGACCTTCAGATTATCCGGGATTTCGATGTTGGAAAAATCGATTTTCACATCAAAATCATACCCAACCTCCATCTCTAAATCTTTCGCTGTCACAACTTCGTCTGCATCCAGCTGGTCCTTTACCTCCTCATAAAGCGGAGGTTTCTTCTCTTCCGTCTCCGGTTTCGCTGCATATACTGCCAGCGGTGAAAATACCGAAGACAAGATTGTTAATGCTGCCATCATTCCTGAAATGGCTCTTTTGAGTGTTTCTTTTCTTCTCATGTTCCTTTACCTCGTTCTTTCTTTGATTTTATAGAAAAACAGACAGCCCAAAAATGACTGCCTGTTTCTACCGATAAGATATTCAAAGTATTTTATTGCCAGCTGTATCAAAGCTGTGCCGCATGCGAAAAATCGCTCTCTTTTACATAGGTATTGCATGGCCCATATACCTTTCCCAGATAAATTTCCAGCCCATTATTCCTTCTTCCGGCATCATCTTTTCCGAAAAATTCCAGGTATCTCTGTTCTATTTCCCGGTATCCCTTCTGCCGCACACAGTTCGCTTTTATATAAAAAGTATGATAATTACATGTCAGTTCAGATTCATGATCTTCTGAAGTATACGGATCTGATGTTGCCATAAGAAGCCTGGCTGCAACCATCAAAAGAAGATTTTGCTCTCTTTCATCCAGCTCTCTCACATTCATCCTCTCTATTTTCATAGTGGGAATGATCGCCGGATATCCAGTCACCTGCCTGGAGTCCAGTACCTGCCTGACTTCCGGCTGGTAAGCATAACCTTTCACAAATGGGATTCTTTCAAGAAGAATGTCTATCAGCTTTTCTGTTGAATATCCCATATCTTCCGTCAGATACCGGCTGCTTGTTTTTGGATCGGTCAGCAGCTGTTTTTTATGCAGTAACCGCAGTGTGTTTTCCGTCTGTTTCCGGGGATAGCCCAAAAAAGTTTCCGCATCCTGCAGCAAATCCTCCAGGTTATAAAGCTGTGGTGGATTTTTCTTTACTGTTTCAAATCTATCCTTTTCCACCTGGCACATCCGCCCATCACAGGCAGCAGCAATCTTCTCGGCTTCCTCCCGGCTTTTCACCGGGGCTGTAACCGCATCCATTTCCACACAGGCTAAATGTGTAACATAGTATTTTTTCTCCGGTATACAAGATGTCTTCCCTTTTTCCCCTGCTGTCCTCATGCCCATCCTCCATTCATTCTTCCTCATCCATTTCAGGATCATCATATTCATCATCTGCTTCCGCATACTCTTCCTCGTATTCCTCTTCTTCGGCAAATTCATGCTTCGGTTTGTAGATTTTGAAATAATATCCCGCTCCCAAAGCGCCGAGCCCTGCAAGCACAATCAGGATGTATCCTCCAATTGGAGATGTTGCTTCTTCCGTTTCTGCCACCACCGGAGCCTCTGTAATCGTTGGCTCCTCTGTAACAGGTTCGGTCTCTTCAGGCTCTTCCTGTTCCACTTCTGCATAAACAGTATCTACATCCGGAAGTGTTACCGTATCAGAGAGAGTAAAGTTCAGAAGATCCTTCTCACTCACTTCTGTAAGGAAATAAACATTATTCTCCTGCCGGTCATTATCCACAATCAGGTAAAAGATTTTACCGCTCTTGGTAGAAATCGTATAAAATTCCTTTCCGCCCTGCTTTGCTGTCTGGTCGATCGTATCCAGCGTCTCACCCGACTGAGCCAGTTCTTCCTCAATGCCGGTAATCGTACGCTCATCTACGGTTCCCCTTGCTTCCGTCGGCTCACTTGCCTGGGCATCCTGCGGGAGAGGTGATGTGACACTTGCCTCTTCCCCAGTTCCATCTGTTGGGGTGGTTGTGGAGAAACCATCCTCCTGATTTTCTGCCGCCTGGTTCAGGGCTTCCCTCACTGCCCATTCATAGTATGGATTCTGCATGGAATAAACCTCTGAGGTATTCCCGGCACCATCTGTTGCAGTAATCTCAATCTTCTTTGTAGTAAAGTCTTTCTGTGTCAGCTGGATCTTAAGCATCCCATTAGACAATTCTGTGTAAGAAGTGCCATTTACCGTAATGGCAGAAATACCGGAAACGGTATCATTTCCCTGAATGGTCAGTACCCCATCCGTAAGGGAGGCAGACAGAGTCGGCTGCTCTTCGTCATAGCACCGGATAGACCGGTTCTGTTCATAAACATTTCCCGCAGTATCTGTGACACGTACAAATACCGTTGTGTTTCGATTCACAGTAATACTTCTGCTTCCGGTAATATCCTGCCAGTCATCCATACTTCCTGTTTTGGCTTCTATCATGCTGACTGAAAATTCTTCCCCCATATCGCCCGCATCCACAGAAACTCCAATGGAAATGCTTCCTTGCTGCCAGCCCTCCGGTTTTTCAATAGCAATAACCGGCTGTGCCGTTTCCTCCGCATAAACCATCCCTGCCGGAGCAAACAGGCAAAGCAGCACAGATATCCCAATCAGCGTTTTCCTAATCCCTGCCATAGGCATCTTCCGCGCCGTTTTCTTCCGGCATGTTCTCTTCGTCAGGTTCCTCATTGCTTTCGTGTTCCTCACTTTCCGGCAGCAACGCATTCACATTACCTGCCTTTAACTGCTCTTTTAATAATTCAAATTCCGGAATGGACAGGTGCATCTCACGGATGATCCGGACATATTCCAGATTTTCTGCTTCTGTTACAGCAGCCTCCGCAGCACGCAGCTTTTTAACATCTTCCTCATACCGTGCTTTGGATGCTTCCATTCTCTCCCTCGCTTTATCGCATTCAGCAATTGCTTTTTCCAGTCGTTTCATTGTTCCCCCTTTCCGGGCAGCAAGAAGCTGCCCTTCTCCATGCTCACCATCTGCCGAATCCATAAAAATGGCTCTGCCAGTATGATGAATAGATTGATGTGTACTGTACCGGATGGCCGCAATGGATCATCTGGCCATTGCCGACATAAATGCCGATGTGTGTAACAGGCTCCCCGGCATTGTAAGTTCCAGTAAAGAAAATCAGGTCTCCCGGCTGTACTTCCGACTCCGGAACCGGCGTACAGATATTGTAAAGTCCCTGTGCCGTTAATCTGCCGGTATTTCTCACCCCGGAATTCGTCAGGCAATAGCTTACAAAGCCCGAACAGTCAAAACCACTTGGTGAGTAACCGCCCCATACATAAGGCACACCAAGATAACGGTCCGCTTCTTCTAAAAGCCGCTGTGCTGCTTCACTTGTGTACTCATTGCCGCCAAAAATAGTTCCGCTTCCAGTCTCAAGATAGAAGATCGGATTCAGGCGTTCGTCGTCTTTCAATAATTCCACATGAAGATGGCTTCCTGTGGAATCTCCGGTGCTCCCTGCGAGGCCGATTTCTTCCCCTTTTATGACAGATGTTCCGGCAGAAACACTTCTTCTCTCCAAATGGGCATAGCGAAGCTCATATCCATCACTGTCCTTGATGATGACATAATTCCCATAGCTGTCATTATACGAAGATGCAGTAACTGTTCCTGTCAATCCGGCCTTGACGCTTGTCCCGGCAGGTACTCCGATATCAATGCCCTTATGCACCTGGTTTTCCCCGGTGATCGGATGAATACGGTAACCATAATAGCTGCTTACCCTTCCATACCAGTTAAACTCAAAGGGGCTTGCAAACATCTGGAGGTTTCCCTTTGTTTCATTGTAAGTGCTGAACAGGTCTCTTTTGAAAATGCTTAACCGGTCCTGGCAGATAGCCAGAAGGCTTCTGTTTTCCAGCGTCACATTCAATGTATCTACATCCCTGGTACTGGTAACCTCTACTTCCTGGCTTCCATTATCGTCCGCAATATACGCTTCCCAGGTCTGATGCCCATGGGCAGAAGCTGCGAAATGCGAATCATAATAAACATCAAACTGTACGCCATACCGGGCAAAAGCACCCGTATCTTCTACCGTGTATTCCACGCCATTCATCACAACCTTTGTCCCCATGGGAACAAAAGGATCTGAAGCATCTACCGCAATCGTATGGTTTGACGTCGGATATACGCCGCTGGCTGTAGGCCCGCCAGACCAGATTCCGCAGCAGATCGGGCAGTTGCAGTATCCGCTGGTCACAACCTGTCCCAGCGACTCGCCCACCCGTACCATTCTGGTCTCCGTCACCCTTTCATTCACCGCTTCCGTTTGCAGATGGTACTGTCTCGCAAACAGGTCATCCAGCTCTGGTTTTACCTCTTCAAATGTAAAAATCTCATACTTTGCTGACAGGTAACTGATCAGGACAAATGGATCATGCTCAATCGGCCCGATATTATACCGGTACTCTTCATGGCCAGGCTCCTCGGATTCCATGTTATTGATCCTTTCCTGCAATTGTGCTTCCAGTTTCGTGTAATAAAGGTCTGCCTCCCGGATCGCTTCATCTGTTGACATGTAGCTGACACCGGCATAATCAACTGTATTTTGCAGGAACATGGCAGAACAGGATGTAACGGATGCCATAATTAAAAGCATCAGGCCAATTAAGACTCCGATGCTTATATACAGCTTCCTGTTTTCTTTGAAAAAATCTGTGACTTTGCCGCCGATCTTTTTAATATAATCAATCGTGCCAACAGTTGC
>JAEDOO010000065.1 GCA_016301965.1 Lachnospiraceae bacterium
CATCGTAACCGCAGCTTGTGCATATTCCTGCTTCGTTCAGACTCCCGCTGAAGCAGTTGTAACATAAGTTCTTCATAAAACTTTCTCTCATCTTTCTTGCAAAGTTATTTCAAAGCGGCGCAGACGGGTAATCAATGTCACATCATTCCTCTTTTCCTTCACGAACAAAAATTTCTGTAACCTTAAAATCTGTGACACTACTCAGATTTCCATCAAAATAATGATACTCTTTTAGCATATTTCCGTTTTCGTCGTAATCATACTCATCTATTGACGAAGCACTTACTGTACCATCTCCTTCCCGATTAATCCAGGATATCTGATTCCCGTGTACATCATAAGATTGTTCATAGCTATACTTTAGCTCACCTTCAGGTGAAAAAACTTTTTCCAGTATTTTATTTCCGTTTTCATCATATTCATTGGAATTCCAGTAATCCAGAACTTCTTCACCCTCATAATACAATTCTTTTATTGCGTTTCCCTGGTTATCATATTCTGTCTCATTCCATTCTTCGATGTTGCCGGCACTGTCAAACTCTGTTGTCTTGGTCTTATTTCCGTTCGCATCATACTCATATGTATAACAAAAACGAAATTCACCCGATTTGTAACAGATATCCTTTACCTCGTTTCCATTATCATCATAAGTAAATTCTCTGCGATACAATTCTTCTCCGCTTCTCGAATAGCTCACATAGCCAAGTTCATTTCCGTCTGCATCGTATTGCCAGTCGGTCTTTTCCCAACTCTTTTCGTTTCCCTGGAAATCGTACTGTATCGACAATATCTTATTTCCCTTTTCGTCATAGTCATATACATAGTAATAGTCTTTGGTAACATCATCGCCATGAACTACTGACCACTTTACAGACTCTCCGTAATCGTTGTATTCTGTCTCTGAATAATAATCAAGACTTCCGTCCTTGTTATAAAATACGCTTTTCGTCCTCAGGCTTACAGTCTTTTTTTGTTCATTTCCCTTCACCGGCGATATAACAAAACTCTCCAGCTTGGTTTTGTCTCCGGTATCAGTTACAGTATCGGATCCGGTATCGGAAACAATATCTGAACTGACTGAAGCCATCTCCAAACCAGACGAGGCAACCTGTGAAACGCTGCTTTCCGTTTCAAACGAATTTATACTGCCATTCGGCAGGGACGCATTTGCTGTGTCACTATCCGGTGTCTTTTTCCCGGACAGTGCTGCCACCAGAATAATTGCAGCCGTCACAGCCGCTGCCGCGGGGAGCATCCATTTTTTTCTGCCGGAAGGATTATTCTCGGGCTCATTCTGGGCATCATTTGTTTGCCGGTCCTGTCCGTCATTTTCTGCCTGTTGTGACTGCTTTTGTACATTCTCTTGCTGACTATTCTGTCCAGACCACTCCTGTCTGTTCTGATCATTCTGTTCCTGATCAAACTGAACATACTTGTTCTGACTGCTCTGCTCTGTTGAACCACGCTGATCCGTATGGGAACGGTCTGATGCATGGTCTTGTGCATCTGCTCCCAAAAGTGCCTGCTTAAATTCAGTCATATTCTGGTATCTGTCCGAAGCCCGCACAGCCAATGCCTTCAGCAGCACATCTTCTTCCTCCGGTGGGATTGCCACTCCCAGACTGCTGGGCATGATCAGTTCATCTTCTTCAGACCGGTCAATAGAATCCGGCGGTACACGAAAGGTAATAGCATAATACATGGTTGCTGCCATAGAATACACATCCGTGTAAGGACCCTGACGTCCGTGGCGGGCATACTGCTCTTTTGGCGCATAACCATGTTTCAGCACCACATCCAGACTTCGGCTTCTGTCGCCCAGACTATAGCGGGCCGCCCCGAAATCCAACAATTTTACAGTGCCGTCTTTTGCCACGTAAATATTATCCGGAGAAACATCACGATGAATGATTCCCTTGACATGTACCGCAGCCAGCGCATCCATAATGGGGATCAGCATATTTTTCGTTTGATGCCAGCTTATCCTGCCGCCATGTTCTGCAAGATATTTCTGAAAACTGACACCGTCCACATAGTCCATGGCAAAATACGCAGTGCCGTTTTCTTCAAAATAGCAGTACACACGGACAATATTCGGATTTCCGATAAACTCCGCCAGTGTCTTAGCCTCCTCAAGGAAGCAAGCCTTTCCATAAGTGAAACCTTCCGCATGCTGAGAGGAATAGGCTGCCACTGAATGGCCGTCTGTGCGGACGACCATCGTGTCCGGATAATATTCCTTGATTGCCACAAGCTTTTTTCTTTTGTAATCCTGAGCCACGTAGGTAATACCGAAGCCACCCTGCCCCAGCACTCTGCCGATGATATAGCAGCCGTTTAATATGGTTCCTTCAGGTAAAGCGATGGGATACTGGCTGATGTTTTGTTTTCCCTGATAGCCACAATATGGGCATTTACCCGCTTCATCCGCTATTTCTCTGAAACAGCCATAACAAATCTTTTTCTGCATTTTTTTGTCTCTCTCTCGTTTACTGCTTTCTCATTTGTTTTATTCCGGAAATATGAGCAGCCGTTTTCCGGCAAACATATTCCTCGCGATAAATTCTGTGATTTGTCAACAATTTTATATTTAATTAGAATTATTATGACATGTTAACGCACGAAAGTCCACATAATTTGTTATTTTTGTTGCTTTTCTAATATGCCTATTTCTCTATCATTGTTTAAAAAAAAGAAAGGTATCGAGGATACCTTTCTTTTAAGCGCACATTAATTATATTTACGTTTTCTGGCAGCTTCAGATTTCTTTTTACGACGAACACTCGGTTTCTCGTAATGTTCTCTTTTACGAATCTCCTGCTGAATACCAGCCTTTGCGCAACTTCTCTTGAATCTGCGTAAAGCGCTGTCCAGAGTCTCGTTTTCTTTTACGATAACGTTTGACATAAGATCACACCTAACCTCCCTCCAGCTGTAAATTGTGCATAATACAACTGTTTGGGTATATTTTACTGCACTAGATAGATTATACCAGATTTTTTTCAAACGTCAACTGTTTTTTTAATTTATTTCAGCTGACCTTCCACAACACCGTAAACGGCGGCAATGGCATCGCCGATCTTCTCCGGATTCTTACCGCCGGCCTGCGCCATGTTCGGTCTTCCGCCGCCGCCTCCGCCTACGATAGAAGCGATCGCCTTGATCAGGTTACCGGCATGGGCACCGGCTTTCATAGCACCATCTGTAGCGGTAGCCATCAGATTTACTTTGCCTGCGTTATCTGCTGCCAGGACAACAACGCCCTCACCCAGTTTTTCTTTCAGCTGATCTCCCAGATCACGCAGACCGTTCATATCCACATCTTTGAGAGCTGCGGCCAGAACCTTCACGCCTTTGATTTCTTTGACCTGATTCATGACATCGCCGAGAGAACTCTGGGCCATCTTGCTCTTTAAGGATTCATTCTCACTCTGCAGTGCTTTGAGCTCTGCCTGCAGATGAGCAATCTTATCCAGAATATCCGCAGGGTTGGTCTTTAATGCAGCAGCAATAGCTTTCTGTTCATTTTCGATCTCTGCATAGTACTTCATCACATGCTCGCCGGTCAGGGCTTCGATACGACGTACACCGGCAGCTACACCTGCTTCAGAAATGATCTTAAACAGGGTGATCTCTCCGGTATTGGAAACGTGAGTACCGCCGCAGAGCTCTTTGGAGAAATCTCCCATTTCTACGACACGTACGGTCTCACCATATTTTTCACCAAACAGAGCCATGGCTCCTGTTTTCTTGGCATCTTCCAGGTTCATGATTTCTGTCACTACCGGCAGAGAAGCCTGGATCTCTTTATTTACAATAGCCTCCACAGCTGCGATCTCGTCAGCTGTCATGGCCTGGAAATGAGCAAAGTCGAAACGGAGTCTTCCCGGAGCTACCAGAGAACCTTTCTGTTCTACATGGGAACCCAGTACCTCTTTCAGAGCTTTCTGCAGCAGATGGGTAGCACTGTGGTTCTTGCAGGTGTCTTTTCTGGCAGATTCATCAACAGCCAGTTTTACCATGTCGCCGGTGCTGATCATGCCGGAAACCATGGTTCCCACATGACCGTATTTGCCGCCGCGCAGCTTGATGGTCTCTTTTACCTGGAAAGAACCGTTCTCTGTGGAGATCACACCGGTATCACCTTCCTGACCACCCATGGTGGCATAGAACGGAGTCTCTTCTACAAAGATGGTTCCCTCCTGACCTTCCATCAGAGAAGCAACGATCTCGGATTCTGTAGTCAGTACGGTCACTTTGGACTCACCGGACATATGATCATATCCCGTAAATACCGTAGTCACAGACGGATCGATCTCATCGTAAACGGTAGCGTCAGCTCCCATATAGTTGCTGGTCTCGCGGCTGCTTCTTGCACGCTCTCTCTGGATCTGCATCTCGGACTTGAAACCTTCTTCATCGATGGTGTAGCCTTTCTCTTCCAGGATCTCTTTGGTCAGATCCAGCGGGAATCCGTAGGTATCGTACAGCTTGAACGCATCCGCACCGGCCAGAGTTTTTTCACCCTTTGCTTCAAGAGCGGCTTCCATGTCACTGAGAATGGACAGACCCTGATCGATGGTCTTATTAAACTGTTTCTCTTCGTTGGTCAGTACTTTGAAGATAAACTCTTTCTTTTCTTCCAGTTCCGGATAACCGTCTTTGGAGCCTTCGATCACTGTGGCACTTAAGTCGGCAAGGAAATTTCCTTCAATGCCAAGCAGTCTTCCGTGGCGTGCAGCACGACGGATCAGACGGCGAAGAACGTAACCGCGGCCTTCGTTTGTCGGCATGATACCGTCAGAGATCATAAAGGTTGCGGAACGGATATGGTCTGTGATCAGACGGATGGAAACATCGTCGTTGTAATTTTCTTTATACGTCTTATGACAGATCTCACACACTCTGTTTCTCAGAGCACAGATGGTGTCCACATCAAAAATGGAATCTACATCCTGCACAACGCTGGCCAGACGCTCCAGACCCATACCGGTATCGATGTTTTTATTTTTCAGTGTCTCGTAGTTGCCGTTGCCATCGTTCTCGAACTGGGTAAATACATTGTTCCAGATCTCCATGTAACGGTCACAGTCGCAGCCTACCGTACAGCCCGGTTTGCCGCAGCCGTATTTTTCTCCGCGATCATAATAGATCTCAGAACAGGGACCGCAGGGACCTGCGCCGTGCTCCCAGAAGTTATCTTCTTTACCAAAACGGAAGATTCTTTCTGCCGGGATACCGATCTCCTTGTTCCAGATATCAAAAGCCTCGTCGTCCTCCAGATATACAGAAGGGTACAGACGGTCAGCATCCAGACCGACAACCTCTGTCAGAAATTCCCAGGACCAGGCAATGGCTTCATGTTTAAAGTAATCGCCAAAGGAGAAGTTGCCCAGCATCTCAAAAAATGTACCGTGACGAGCCGTCTTACCAACATTCTCGATATCTCCGGTACGGATACATTTCTGACAGGTGGCCACTCTTCTTCTCGGCGGGATCTCAGCGCCGGTAAAATACGGTTTTAACGGTGCCATACCTGCATTGATCAGCAGAAGACTCTTATCGTTCTGCGGGATCAGGGAAAAACTTTTCATTACCAGATGTCCCTTGGATTCAAAAAAATCCAGATACATCTTACGAAGTTCGTTTACTCCATATTTTTTCACGATATTTTCCTCCTCGTGTGTGAAATCAATCTGTCGACAGCTTTGCCGCCATACACAGTTTTAGCTAATTTATCAGCCATAATATTTTATCATACTAGCAAACCAGAGCCAAAAGCGCAAGAATTATCTGTTCACTACCTTTACAGATACATTATTGATCAATTCGTTCACAGCAACAGCACTCCACGATGCACAGAACTCGGGATTCAGGTGCATAAATTCACCTGAATTCCTCGCGGGAAAGCTGCTGCATCGCAATTATTCTCTGCCTTCCAGCCATCCCTCAAATACCTTCAGGGTCTGTTCTGTAGTCACCTCATTGTGCGCATTGGATACAAATACTGCTTCAAACTGAGACGGTCCCAGATGAATTCCGTGATTAATCATATAGCGGAAATACTCACTGAAAGCCTTTGTGTCGGAAGTTTTGGCCTGTTCATAGTTCTTTACGCTGTTCTCCGTGAAATACATGCAGCCAAGAGAGGCAATATAATTCAGCGTATAGCGTTTTTCATATTTGTTCAGCAGCTCTTTCATGCCTTCAAACAGTTTTTCGGCAGTCTCAGCCATATGATCATAAATCGATGGATCATTGTACAGGATCTTTAACTGTGTCAGTCCGGCAGCCATAGCTACAGGATTGCCGCTTAATGTACCAGCCTGATAGACCGGGCCTACAGGAGCTACCATTTCCATGATCTCTCTCTTACCGCCGTAAGCGCCTACCGGCATACCGGCACCGATGATCTTTCCGTAAGTACGAAGGTCCGGATCCAGATCAAAATACTCTGCCGCGCCGCCAAAGCCCATGCGGAAACCGGTAATGACTTCATCCATGATAAATACGGTTCCCTGGCTCTTGCACAGTGCCTGCAGCTCGTGCAGGAAATTCTTTTCCGGGAGAACGATACCCATGTTGGCAGCCACCGGCTCCACGATCACTGCTGCGATCTGCTCCGGATACTGGTCAAAAATGGCTTTGACACTGTCCATGTCATTGTACACAGCCGTCATGGTATCCTCGGTGCAGCCTGCCGGAACACCGGCACTGTCCGGAATACCCGCAGTCATGACGCCACTGCCGGCTTTGACCAGCATGGCATCAGAATGGCCGTGATAGCATCCTGCAAATTTGATGATCTTATTTCTTCTGGTATAGCCTCTGGCTGCGCGGATCGCACTCATAACGGCCTCTGTACCGGAGTTCACCATACGGATCATATCCATGCCTTTCACATGCTCACAAATGAACTCTGCCATCTCCACTTCAATGGCCGTAGCAGCACCAAAGCTGAGTCCATGCTGACAGGCACGGGTCACCGCATCCAGAACCTCCTTATTATTATGGCCCAGGATCATCGGTCCCCAGGAGCCGATATAATCGATATATTTATTGCCGTCAGTGTCAAATACATATGCGCCGTCACCTCCCTGAATAAAGCGGGGATTCATGCCCACGGAACCGTAAGCACGCACGGGACTGTTGACGCCGCCCGGAATCACCTTAACTGCTCTTTCAAATAATGCTTCTGATTTTCTCGTTTCTGTCATCCTATCTTTCCTTCCTCTATACATTTAGCCAGCTCTTTTGCGTAATAGGTCAGATAAATCTGTGCTCCGGCACGGTAAGCGCTTACGGCCATCTCGCACATGATGCGCTCCTCATCCACCCAGTTCATTTTTGCCGCTGCCTTTACCATGGCATATTCTGCGCTGGTAGAGTAAGCTGCGATGGGTACATTCGTCACATCCTTCACTTTCGTAATCATATCCAGATAGTTCATGGCCGGTTTGACCATAATGATATCTGCGCCTTCCTCTACATCCAGCAAAGCTTCTTTGATGCCCTCACGGGAATTGTGAGGATCCATCTGGTAGGATTTGCGGTCACCGAAGGACGGAGCGCTGCCTGCCGCGTCACGGAAGGGGCCGTAGAATGCGGAAGCATATTTTACCGCATAGGACATGATCGGTACTTCTTTGAAGCCATTCTCATCCAGACGATTTCGGATGGCAAGGATACGGCCGTCCATCATATCTGACGGTGCCACCATATCAGCGCCTGCCTGTACATGGCTAAGGGCTGTTCTGGACAGAAGATCCAGCGTAGCATCATTTTCTACATCATGACCACAGAGCACACCGCAATGGCCGTGAGAAGTATACTCACACATGCATACATCGGTAATATAGTACAGCTGCGGATAATGTTCTTTGGCATAACGCAGAGCTCTCTGTACGATACCGTTTTCAGCATAAGCCTGAGAACCCATGGCATCCTTCACCGCCGGAATCCCGAACAGCATGACACTGCTGACACCGGCTGCGATCAGACGCTCCAGTTCCTCTCCCATGCGATCTACGGTATAGCGGAACTGTCCCGGCATAGATGCAATCTCTTCCACCTTATTGGTTCCGTCCATTACAAACATCGGATAGATCAAAGACGCTTTATCTACTCTTGTCTCCCGCACCATATTGCGGATCAGCTGTCCGCCGCGAAGACGTCTCGGTCTTTTCAGTAAATCCATTTTTTATTCCTTCTTTCTTTAACGGTCTCTTCTGACCGGTAATATACCTTTTATTTATCTGCTGCCACTTCACAGATCAGCTCCACCAGGCTGTCCATGGATGCCTCTTTTGCCACATGGATCTGCATGCCAAGGGCACTGGCTGCGGCTGCCGTCTGGCGCCCGATACAGGCCGCCTGTACTTTTGAATAATCAAGATCCGGGCAGGCACTGGCAAATCCTTTTACCGTGGAAGCGCTGGTAAATACGGCCATCACCTTCTTATTGCTCTCAAAAATGAGTTTCTGATCAAGGATATCTGACGATGTATACGTAGTGGAATATGTCGGAATATCCGTAACAGTCAGGTTTCTGCCTTTTTCCAGTTCGACAATGATCTCATGATTGCCGATATCCGCTCTGGGAAGCAGGATACGGTCACCTTCTTCGGCTGTCCCGGCAAGCTTCTGTCCAAGATGCTGGCCATCGAATACTTCCGGCACAAGATCCGGATAGAGACCGAATTTTTCCAGTTCTCTGGATGTTCCTTTACCAATGGAGGCAATCTTTACGGAACCGAGGGCACGGATATCTTTTCCGGATTTTTTCAGTTCATTAAAGAAAACTTTTACCCCGGTCGGGCTGGTAAACGCGATCCACTGATAGGTATCCAGCACATTCAGGGCCTCTTTAAGCTGCTGATTATCCGGAATAGCCTGCGTGCAGATCGCCGGAAGCTCCAGTACCTCCGCGCCAAGCCGGCGAAGCTTCACAGCCATCTGAGAAATCATATCTCTCGGTCTGGTGACCACCAGTTTCATGCCGGACAAGGGCAGTTTTTCATACCAGGCAAAACGGTCTGCAAGGGCACACACCTTACCCACAACAATAATGGCCGGTGTTTCAATACCCTGTCGGTCAACCTCCTGTTTAAGCGTAGATAATGTGGCTACCACTCGCTTTTGTCCGGCTGTGGTACCCTGCTGCAGCACAGCTGCCGGCATATCCGGATCCATTCCCGCACTCAGAAGTCCGTTGCAGATATCCTCCAGAGCGGTAATGCCCATCAAAAATACCAGCGTACCTCCCGTGCGTTTCAAAGCCTCAAAATCGCAGGTAAATACCTGTCCGGCTCTCTTGTGTCCGGTAATAATATGCAGTGAAGAGCAGAAATCCCTGTGAGTCACCGGAATACCATTATACGCCGGTACTGCCAGCGGAGACGTAATGCCCGGCACTAC
>JAEDOO010000066.1 GCA_016301965.1 Lachnospiraceae bacterium
GAAAGGGGAGGATAAGTATTTTGTCTTTTGCACACTCTCAGTATGCCCTTATCCGCCTCAGTTATTCTTTTTTTCAATAGTTTTTTTTGCTTTCTTCACTGTACGTTTCAAATGGAGAATATCACCGATAATATAGGCCACTACATAGGCTGCCACAATACCGATCTCCACTTTAGGAAGGATTTTGTCCATCTGCTCTCTCTTTACCGCCATAACCGACTCCTTTCTCTTCTAACAGCAACGACCACAACCGCAGCAGCAATTACAGCACAGATTGATCATCAGACACTCCATACAGCAATTGCCAAAATTCATGACCGTATTGGGATAACCGTAGCTCTCCCCGGTACTCTGATACCACTGGGCACCGCCGTTTTGCAGCTGGGAAAGGAACTGCCGGTATACCATATTATTGGGATCCATATTCACCGCCTGCTGGGCATCCTCCATGGCATTGACCTGATTGCCGATACCATAATTGGCTCTGGCCCGCAAATAATACCACTGGGCATTTCTCTCGGAAATATTATGCAGTACATTCATCGCTTCCTGATACATGCCGTTGTTAATATAATTTGCTGCCGCCCGCAGCTCAATTGGCCCATTATCATACTCCGCCGATTGTCTCTGCTGACCATAACCGCCAAATCCACCGTAACCGTATGCTCCCTGACCGCTGTAGCCGCCCTGCCCATAACTTCCCTGACCATAGTTTCCGGAAGCTTTATTTTCCCGTTCTTTAACGATCTGATTGTAGGCTTCCTGGATCTGCTTAAACTTTTCCTCTGCCTGTTCTTTGTTCGGGTTATTGATATTCGCGTCCGGATGATACATCCGGCTCAGCTTTCGATATGCTTTTTTTATCTCATCCATCTCGGCTGTCGGTGAGACACCGAGTACACTATAGGGATCTGTCACTTTGTTTTTTCCTTTTTATGTTTCAATAGAATCTGGTATTTTGACCATATACCACAATACAGGATATTTCTTAAAATGTCTACATTTTCTTCGATAGGCAGCTTTTCAAATTCCCTGGCCGCATCGGATACGATCAGCAGCAAAAGCTGATATACTCTGTCGTCAAAATTTTCTTCTGCCGCCCAGCCCACAAAGGGATTATAATTGCCCTTTTGTGTGTCTTTTTCCACGTCCTCCCAGGCATCCATCAGATAGATAAATTTTCCCAGGTGAAAACCCAGCCTGCCCAGGGTATCACTAAAAGCATCCTCCCTTGGAGAAAAAATCTCAGCCATAAGTTTTCCTGTCAACCCGGAGGCCAGGTCAATATCCCGGTTTCCACTGCTTTCACAGGTTTTCAGTGCCTTTAAGTAATCCTCAATGGCCTGTTTCTGTCGTGGATATTTTGCCGCCGTTTCCTCAAATGTCTTTCTAAGTGTGCGGCAAAAGATCCAGGCTCCCGGCTTTCTTTCATCCTCCCAGTCGTCGAGAATGTCATAATATGCCAGAAGCACATTCATATCCGCCGCGTAGGCGGTCATCTCTCCGGTGATCACCGGATGCTTCTTAAAGGGATGGGGCAGACACTTTTTTTGTCCCTGCTCTGTAGAATCCTCATATACTCCCTGAAGCAGCAGAGCCAGAAAGGTCATATCATAAGTCAAGGTAAACCTGGACAGCTGTCCATGGCGTTTTTTGAGTTCCTCACAGATGCCGCAGTACCAGGCTTTATACGTTCTTTCGTCTTTGATCTTTAATTCATCGCGACATACGGTCAGATATCCGAACATGTTTTCTCAACTCTTTTTGATAAATTCTTCGCCGCATTTCGGGCAGCGGATGGAAATACGGCCTCTTCCTCTGGGCACGCGTACTTTCTGACGGCAGCGGGGACAACGAAAGATCCGGTGTGTTTTCGCGTCTTCTCTTTTTCTTCGCATATCCTCCATAAAAGCGCCGCGATTGTAGCGTATCTGAAGATAACGGTCATTTTCCCGTCTGCGTTTTGTAAAATCCCGGGACAGGATACGATAATAATCATAGATCAGAAGTGCCAGAGCGATCCAGTAAAAAATACCCGCCTTACGAAACAGCATGGACAGTATAATGAACACGATCGTGGCTATATTCAGGAAACGGCCAAATTCGTCGATTCCCCGCTCACCGTATCTTCCCTGCATAAAACCCATATACCAGTTTCTGAGTTTGTTCATCATGATGTAATTTGCCTCCTTAACACCGATAGAAGCAGTCTCTGTATTTTTCATCTCTTCGCAACGGTGCGTCTTTTTTAACAATTTACAGCAATAGTAACCGTTTTATCCTCAAATTACAATTGCATCCCCATGAACTTTTTCTAAAAACTTCATAAACGATGAGCTGTCCTGCATTGTTTTTTCCCCGGATTTCCTTTATAATAGTCTCCCGAACCATACATCTGTATTCGGGAGGTAGTTATCATGAAAAAAGCCAAACGCATTCTGGCTCTGTCCGGTGTAATACTGCTGGTTGCCATGTACGTTGCCACGCTTGTTTTTGCGCTGCTGGACAGTCCAAATTCTTTTGTTTTATTTAAAGCATCCATTTATTGCACCATTGTAATTCCCGTCATCGTCTACAGCGGTACACTGATTTTCAACAATGCCGCCCGCAAAAAAGAATGGAAGATCGAAACCGATGACGCAAAGGACGCACAGGACGACAATAGCAAAAACGACGAGAACTAAAATACTTCTCTTACATTCCCAGCAGCTGCAGAAATTCTGCAGCTGTTTTTTTCAGCAATTCATCCAGATCTTCAGGGGAAAATACTTTCAGGCTGTGTTTTTCTGATGTTCTGCAAAGCTCCAGAAGCTCCTGTCTGACGGTATACAGATCCTCTTCCTCAACTTCTGCTATCCCATCGGCGCAGCCGGAAACAATATCCGGAACACAGATATCATATTTCTCAATAAAGCGGGCATTCATCCGACTGTAATCGCCGTAATACCACGCTCCACTGTAAAATTCCTGCACAGGAACCGTAATCTTTTGTTTAAGCAGATACACTCTTCGTATCTTGTCTCCCAGTACCTGTTCTTTTCCATCATCATCCAGAAAGCGAAAATTTTCAGGCCAGAATTCTGTCACAAAGATCCGGTCCAGATGCAGATGAGCCCAGTATCCCAAAAACACCGGTGTATGCAGTTTTTCTCTGTACTTCTGATAAAAAAGCTCCAGATCCGGAGGGATCGCCAAACGTGTCAGATCCTTTTCATTCCAGAAATGGGAGGTTATCTTTTCCTTTTTTCGTTTTGTATCCGGCAAAAGCAGACCATCCTGAAAAAGGGAGAGATCTCTCTCCCCTTTCAGAAAACCACGGTCACACAATGCTTCCTCAAGAAGTCTTCCTTCCGCCAGATGCATGATATATCCAGGCATATCAGTTCACTTTTTCCTTTATGGTACCGTTTCTGTAAGCTTTCAGAAGCTCTTCCAGTTCACGGATACGTTCTTTCATTTCCAGTCCGCTGTCTGTATCCCCCACCAGCAGACGGCGGTCGGTCTTTTGCACCATGATACGATCGGAATGAATATCCAGCTCCTTCTCAATAGCTTCCTCTGTAGAGGAGAACGGATCATGAGCCACCAGGGTCATGCCATAGGAATTATAGATCAGCGTATATCCGGCAATACCTGTCTGTTTCTGGTAAGCTTTACAGAAACCGCCGTCGATGATCAGCAGCTTACCGCCGCAGCGTACCGGGGATTCGCCTTTTGTCAGGCGTACCGGCATATGCCCATTGATAATATGAGAATTTTCCTTATATAAACCAAATTCCTGAAGAATACGGTCCAGGACCTTTTCATCATTGATCAGATCGTAATATGGATTCTTGATTTCCACATGAGTCTCTTTATCTTTAATGAAATATCGCTCGTAGGTAGCCATTTTTTCCTTGCCAAACAGCGGAGAATCGGGACTGGACCAGATAAACCACATGATATCCTGACCTTTTCTCTTTTCCTCTGCGTCAAGAGCTACAAATGCTTTTCTGACATAGGACTCCAGCACATCGTACAGGACGCGGCCGGAATACTCCTGCCCATATACATTCACCTTTTTGAAGCTTCCGTCTTTGTTCATGGGCACACAGCCATGGTACATCAGGTTTCCATTATATACCTTGTACAGGTTACCCCGTTTCAGCAGAAACTGCATATGGGTCTGCAGACGGCTGCAGTTTAAGAATGCAGAGGTCAGACGTTCCATAACATCCGCTTCTTCCTCTGTCAGTGCATAGGGATCGTTCGGATCGATGGTGGGGAAGTTGGTATCGTTCAGCTCATATTCCTTACCGTCAAGAGTGATCACCCCGCGCTCATAATCCACCTTATCCAACAACAGACGGTTTTCCATATGAAATTCCGGTCGACGCATGATCAGCTGGCCTTCCAGCTTGAACTGGATAATGGCAATAGCCTTATGCATCTTTACATTCACACGGTTCTCGCTGTAGCTGTTGGCCTTCTTTCCATGGATATAAAAGCTCTCACAGGGATCGCCTTTGTACGTGTCGATGGCCAGTGTAGCCAGCGGCAGCATATTGATGCCGTAACCATCTTCCAGAATATCCAGATTGCCGTAACGGGCACAGTTTCGGATCACGGTAGCGATACAGGCCGGCTGGCCTGCAGCTGCGCCCATCCAGACGATATCGTGATTGCCCCACTGGATGTCCAGAGAGTGATACTGCATCAAACGATCCATGATGCTCTGGGGTGCCGGTCCTCTGTCGTAGATATCGCCCAGAATATGCAGACGGTCCACAACCAGCCGTTTGATCAGGCTGCAGAGGGATTCGATAAATTTCTCTGCACAGCCGATCTCGATAATCGTGTTGATAATGGCTTCGTAGTACGCTCCCTTGTCCGTTACCTCAGCTTTTTCTGTGATCAGTTCCTCAATGACGTAGGCAAACTCCTCCGGAAGAGCTTTTCTCACTTTAGAGCGGGTATATTTGGAGGCTACGCACTTGCATACCTCGATCAGCCGATACAGGGTGATCTTGTACCAGTCACGGATGTTGGTCTCCTCTTTTTTGATCAGTGACATCTTCTGCCGGGGATAATAGATCAGTGTGGCCAGAGATTTCTTATCCGACTGGCTCAGGGTATGACCAAACACATCGTCTATTTTCTTTCGTACAGAACCGGAACCGTTGCGAAGCACGTGAGAAAACGCTTCGTACTCACCGTGAATATCTGTAATAAAATGTTCCGTACCCTTGGGCAGATTCAAAATCGACTGAAGATTGATGATCTCTGTCGATGCCGCGCCGATGGTAGGATAGATCTCCGCCAATCGCTGCAGCAGTTTAACTTCCATTGCGTTCATGTAAAATTCCCCCTTTATATCATCGCCTCTACGCGGTGAAATCAAACAACGAGATCTGATTGGACTGCGGCAGATTGCCGAAGAGCTTCAGATCATCCATCAGAGCAATTACGGTCTTTGACACCTTCGTACGGTTCTGGAAATCGTCTTTCGAAAGGAACGGACCATCCATAGCCGCCAGCACCACCGCATCCGCCGCTTTATCTCCCAGGCCTTCGATGGTATCCAGTGCCGGCATCAGCTTACCGTCTATGATCTGGAAACGGTGGGCCTGGGCCTTATACAGATCCACCGGTACAAATTCGTATCCGCGGGCATACATTTCCTGTACCACCCGCATGTCTCTTAACGTATCCTGTTCTTTTTTAGACAGAGTATCTTTTCTCTTTTTATAATCCTCCAGATAATATTCCAGACGTTCCCGTCCCAGACACATCATCTCGTAGTTAAATGCTGTGGCACGAATGCTGAAAAACGCTGCATAATAAGCCAGCGGCTGAAAAATCTTGAACCAGGCAATACGCCAGGCCATCATAACATAGGCTGCCGCATGAGCCTTCGGGAACATGTATTTAATCTTTTTACAGGACCAGATGTACCATTCCGGCACATCGTGCTCCCGCATGGCTTTCTCCCATTCCGGCTTTAAGCCCTTGCCCTTTCGCACGCTCTCCATGATGGTGAAAGACTGGGCATTGTCCATGCCTTTACTGATCAGATACGTCATAATATCATCTCGGGTACAGATAGCTGTAGAAATCGTACATTTTCCCTCTTTGATCAATGTCTGGGCATTGCCCAGCCATACATCTGTACCATGGGCCAGTCCGGCGATTCGGATCAGATCCGACAACTCCGTGGGCTGCGTATCCAGAAGCATCTGCATGGCAAAATCCGTACCAAACTCCGGAACGCCAAGGCATCCTAAAGGACATCCGCCGATATCCTCCGGTGTGATCTTCAATGCATCCGTATTCTGAAACAGCGACATGACTTCTTTACTGTCCAGAGGGATCTCACAGGCATTTAAGCCTGTCAGATCCTCCAGCATACGGATCATTGTCGGATCATCGTGTCCGAGGATATCCAGCTTCAGCAGGTTGGAATCGATGGAATGGTAATCAAAATGGGTCGTAATAATATCTGTGGTCTGATCGTTGGCCGGATGCTGCACCGGAGTGAAGGAATTGATGTCCTCACCGTAAGGCAATACAATGATACCGCCGGGATGCTGTCCGGTGGTCCTGTGGATACCGGTGCATCCGGCAACGATACGGTCAATCTCACAGTTTCGTTTATGTATACCCTTTTCCTCGTAATAGTTTTTTACATAACCAAAAGCGGTTTTTTCCGCCAGTGTACCTATGGTACCGGCACGGAAGGTCTGTCCCGCGCCAAAAATAACTTCGGTATATTTATGAGCCTTACTCTGATACTCACCGGAGAAATTCAGGTCGATATCCGGTTCCTTATCTCCCTTAAATCCCAGGAAGGTCTCAAAGGGGATATCAAATCCCTCTTTTTTCAACGGTTTCCCGCACACCGGACAATCTTTATCCGGCATATCACAGCCGGAACGGCCGGTAAAGCTTTTGACCAGATCCGAATCAAAATCATAATAATGACAGGATTCACAATAGTAGTGGGCATGCAGAGGATTTACCTCCGTAATACCCGACATGGTAGCTGCCAGAGACGAACCAACACTGCCTCGGGAGCCTACCAGATATCCGTCCTCGTTGGACTTCCACACCAGCTTCTGGGCAATAATGTACATAACCGAGTAGCCGTTGGAAATAATGGAATTCAACTCTCTTTCCAGACGCTCCTCCACTATTTTCGGCAGTTCTTCGCCATAGATCTCATGAGCCTTGTTATAGCAAATCTCTCTTAACATGCCATCGGAATTTTCGATGATCGGCGGGAATTTCCCTGAACGAAGCGGACAGAGATTGTCGATCATGTTGGCGATCCTGTTGGTGTTTGTCACCACCACTTCTTCTGCCTTATCCGAACCCAGATAGGCAAACTCCTTCAGCATTTCCTCTGTGGTGCGAAGGTACAGCGGTGCCTGATCATCCGCGTCACCAAATCCCTTGCCTTTCATGATGATCCGTCGGTAGATCTCGTCCTGAGGATCCAGAAAATGCACATCACAGGTGGCCACCACCGGCTTGTGAAACTGTTCTCCCAGCTGCACGATCCGCCGGTTATATTCCTGAAGATCCTCCTCTGTATTGGCAGGACTGTCCTCATCCCGCAGCATAAAAGCATTGTTGCCGATAGGCTGGATCTCCAGATAATCATAAAATTCCACAATACGGGCAATATCCTTCTCAGAAGCTCCCCGCACCAGTGCCCGAAACAGTTCTCCTGCCTCACAGGCGGAACCAAGCAGCAGGCCTTCCCTGTATTTCATATACAGGCTCTTGGGGATTCTCGGCCTTCTGGCGTAATAGTTAAGATGAGACTCCGAGATCAGGCGGTACAGATTGACCCGCCCCGCATCGTTCTTAGCCAGAATGATGGCATGGTAGGTAGGCAGCTTTTTCACCGTATCCGGAGACACCTTTCCTGTCTCATTCAGCTGATCCAGGTCAAAGATCTCCCTCTCCTTTAACATGGCCACAAATTTCACAAAAATTTCCGCCGTACAATTGGCATCGTCCACTGCCCGGTGGTGATTATCCAGCCGGACACCCACCGCCTTTGCCACTGTATCCAGCTTAAATCGGTTCAATCCCGGCAGAAGAAATCTGGCCATTCCCACCGTATCCGCGTAGGTAAACTCCCTCTCTATGCCGAGAAGCTCACAGTTTCGCATGATAAAGCTCATATCAAAATCCGCATTGTGGGCAACCAGAGAAGCACCCTCGCAGAACTGCATAAACTTCGGCAGGATAACTTCGATAGGGTCAGCGTCCGCTACCATTCCGTCGTTGATACCCGTCAGATTCTCAATTCTAAAGGGAATCGGCACCCGGGGATTGACAAACTCGGAAAAACGGGCCGTGATCTGCCCCTTTTCCACCCGGACGGCACCGATCTCTATAATTTTATCTTTCACCGGAGAAAAACCGGTGGTTTCTATATCAAAAACAACAAAATCACTGTCAATGGACTGACCGTGGGAACCGTACACGATATCCTTAAGATCATCCACAAGATAAGCCTCTACGCCGTAGATCACCTTGAAATCATCGTCGGCAACAGCATCATAAGTGTGACTGGCTTCAGGAAAAGCCTGTACCACACCGTGATCTGTCACTGCCACCGCCGGATGGCCCCAGGATTTGGCCCGCTTTATAATGGCTGACGCATCAGAAACACCGTCCATATCACTCATTTTGGTATGACAGTGCAGCTCCACCCTCTTTTTCGCCGCGTGATCCTCTCTTGCTGTCACAAAGGAACCGATGCTCTTTATGCCCTGTACACTGGCAATGCTAAGCTCGTGGTCGAATTTATCAATGGTAGTCCGTCCCTTTATTTTAACGAAACCGCCCTTTTTCAAGCGGCCTGTGATTTCCGGCACCTGATCATTTTCCAGAAACATCTTGACCGTGATGGTATCCGTAAAATCCGTCACATTAAACATCAGGATCGTCTTTTCATTGCGGATCTCTCTGGATTCCATGGTCAGTACCTGACCGCGGATGGTCACCTCGCCCATCTCGCCGGAGATGGTCTCAATATCGAT
>JAEDOO010000067.1 GCA_016301965.1 Lachnospiraceae bacterium
TGCCATTGAGGATGTGCTGAAGGTTAGAATTGTGAAATAAGATGTGATGAGCGGCTGCGCCTTTTGGAGGGGTTGGAGGACGGTAGGGAAGAGAGAGAAAACGTAAGATAGATAATAGAGGAGAAGTTATTATGGCTACGATAAAACCGTTTAGGGCGTTTAGGCCGGGAGAGGGACTTGCGGACCGGGTGGCGGCTTTGCCTTATGATGTGTATGATCGGGAGGAGGCGAAGGCTGTTGTTGAGAAGGAGCCGCTTTCGTTTCTGGGTATTGACCGGGCGGAGACGGCGTTTTCGGATGAGGTGGATGAGTATGCGGACTGTGTGTATGCGAAGGCACGGGATATGCTGCAGGAGTGGATCCGTAAGGGGATTTTTGTGCAGGATGGGCAGGATTGCTTTTATATATATGAGCTGACGATGGATGGGCGCAGTCAGACGGGGATCGTGGGGTGTGCTTCGGTGGATGAGTATCTGGATAATACGATTAAGAAGCATGAGAATACCCGGGAGGAGAAGGAGATGGACCGTATTCGGCATGTGGATGTGACGGATATGCAGACGGGGCCGATTTTTCTGGCGTATCATGCCAGTGAGAGGATCGAGAACGTGATCGCCGGCATGAAACATACGCCGGCGGCGGAGGATTTTGTGTCGGAGGATGGTGTGCGCCATCGTGTGTGGGTGATCTCGGCACAGGAGATGATCGCAGAGGTGGCTGATGCATTTTCGGCTGTTACTTCCATATATATTGCGGATGGCCATCATCGCTGTGCGTCTGCGGTGAAAGTGGCTTTAAAACGCAGAAAAGAGCATCCGGACTATGACGGTACGGAAGCCTTTAACTATTTTATGTCGGTGCTGTTTGCGGATAATGAACTGAAGATCATGGATTATAATCGCCTGATCCTGGATGCTAAGGGACAGGATCATGACAGTATTCTGGCCTTTATCCGACAGAAATGTGATGTGGAAGGGCCGTTTGCTGAACCGGTTCATCCGGAGAAAAAAGGGCAGTTTGGTATGTATGACAGCACAGGATGGTATCGTCTGACCATTCATGCGGAGTATGAGAGTGACGATGCGGTAGAGGGACTGGACGTGTCTATTCTGCAGAGAGAGATCCTGCAGCCGCTGTTTGCTGTTGAGGATCCAAAGACGGATCCGGGCATTGATTTTGTCGGTGGTATTCGGGGACTATCTGAGCTGGAGCGAAGAGTGCATGAGGATGCAAAGGTGGCATTTTCTCTGTATCCTACATCCATACAGGAGCTTTTTGCAGTGGCAGATCAGGGGAAACTGATGCCGCCAAAGTCCACCTGGTTTGAACCAAAACTGAGAAGTGGGCTGTTTTTACACAGCTTGCACTGAAAATGTCGATTATTATTTGGATAAAAAAAGAACGTTTGAGCGAAACGTTTTGGGTAAAATGCCCAAGAGCCCGAAAAAGTTAGTTCTGCAAAACGGTAAAGTTGATTTGTTTGTTTATGAAATGCGCATTCCGGATTGGCAGAATCCATATGAATAGCTAATAAGGATGCTGTTTTTGAAGAATATGGGCAAGATTGACATTTTTACATTCATGAATTACTATGCCTATGTCAGTAAAATAAGGAGAGATCAATATGAGAGAAGAAAAAGTCATCGTATCGCACAGCATTGAAAAAGAACACTCACTGGCTAATCTTGTACAGATCGCCTGCAGGTTTGACAGTCGGATCCAGATCCGTTGTGATGAGAAAACGCTGAATGCCAAGAGTATCATTGGCATGATGTCTTTAAATCCACAGGCAGGAGCAGAACTGACAGTCACGGCAGAGGGAGCAGATGAGAGTCAGGCTATCCAAGAAATTATTGATTTTCTCCGGTAAAGTATCAGTTAGGAGGATACAGATATGGTAAAGAAAACAGTTAACACTGAAACAGTTAAAGAAACTGCAAAAAAGACAGCTGAGGTTGTTAAACAGGCGGCAAAGGAAACAACTACTGTAGCCAAAAAAGCTGCCAAAGAAACAGCAGACAGTGTAAAGAAAACAGCCAAAGAGACCTCTACAGCAACCAAGAAAGCTGTGAAGGAGACTACAGCTGCTGTAAAGAAAACCGCTAAGAAGGAATACACCAAGCTGGCTCTGAAGGAGACCTATATTCAGGTGGCCGGAAATGAGTACAAAGAGACAGAGATTCTGAAAAAGGTTGAGGAGTCTTTCCTGGCAGCTGGTCATAAGATTACTTCTATGAAGAGTCTGCAGCTTTATGTGAAACCGGAGGATGGTGCTGCTTACTATGTGGTAAACGGTGAGATCACTGGTAGAGTAGATCTGTAATATGACGGACGGGGCTGCGGCGGATCTGCGGTTTCCGGCTATGTATATAAACCTCCTGCTCCTACTGCGCTCGCTCCGAGCCTGTAGTCTCGGAGTCGTGCTCGCTAAAGTCGCGGGAAGTTTATATACATAGCCGGAGACCGCAGATCCGCCGCAGCCCCTGTTTGATGGAATGTTTTTTTGGGCAAAAAAAATAAGCCGATAAGCGGATTCGAACCGCTGACCTACGCATTACGAGTGCGTCGCACTACCTGCTGTGCTATATCGGCTTGACTTGTTTATTATACCGTAAAATAGAAATAATGCAAGAGTTAATTTGAATTTTCTGTAACGCATTTCCTGTAACGGGTATTTGATTTTTACTTTTTATTGTGTATGGGGGAGAACACGATGGCATATAGCTGTGAGACCTGCGCAAATTATGCGTATGATGAGGAAGAAGATTTTTACGAGTGTGATGTGAATATGGACGAGGATGATTATGGCAGACTTTTGTCCGGAAATATGAAGGAATGTCCATATTATCAGAATAACGATGAATATCGTATTGTCCGCAAACAAATGTAATTGCATACATTAGGCTAAAGAGAGCCATCGCAGATCATTTTTGCGTCTTCGCAGGAAACATGAAATACATGATTATTTGAGTTACAAAACAAATACATATATTTTACGAAAAGATTAAATTACAAGAATTATAAAGAAACTATAAAAAAAACCTAAATTTTACTATTGAATTCATCGAATTGCAGTGGTATATTTAAGCAGTTAAAAGATAGATATGGAGCTTACTATGAAGTATACTAGAGAAGAAGCTATTGAGCGAATGCTGAAAAGCTACAGTGTCTATTATAATGTGACTCGGTTCGAAGATGAACAGAAACCGCTCACAGCCCTCTGTGAGTTTTTTCAGCACACGGAGAAGTATGTACTGTCCAGAAAGGCTAATTTGTGGACAGCAGATTCGGAAGAATTTCTGTATCTTTTTACTATGGAGCATCTGACGCTGGATGATTTTGAAAAATACAGCGCTTATGCCCGGGAGGAAGGCCTTCAGAAGATCAATGTAGGTCCCGGTCATATGAACAGCAATATAGTTGCGGTTTTTGTCTGCGACAGCTGTGATGAGGATGCCCGCCAGGCATTGAAGAAATGCCGTTTTCACAAAAGTTTCAAATTTTCATTCCATGGATGGATGGACCTGCATACGATTCTTGTAGATATGGGTTCTGACCGTATCGAAGGTAACAGTATCAGCAGAAATGGAGTGAAATTATTGAAAAATATACTCAAGTAACAAGGAAAAAAGGGAGGCTTACTATGAATTCATTAGTACTCTTACTCATCTGTATCGCTATCCTTGCTTGTGGTTACATCTTCTACGGTGGATGGCTCTGCAAACAGTGGGGCGTAGGTGAGAGCAAAGAACCTACACCGGCTCACGCTCTGGAAGACGGTGTTGACTATGTTCCGGCAAAAGCTCCGGTTCTGATGGGACATCATTTCTCATCCATCGCCGGTGCAGGCCCGATCACAGGACCTATCGGTGCTGCCATGTTTGGATGGCTGCCTGTAACTTTGTGGGTTCTGATCGGTGGTATCTTCTTCGGTGGTGTACATGACTTTGGTGCACTGTTCGCATCTGTTCGTCATAAAGGACAGTCCATCGGTGAGGTTATCTCCGCAAACATGAGCCGTCGCGCGAAAAGACTGTTCATCATCTTCTCTTATCTGACACTGATCCTGGTAGTAGCTGCATTCGCATCTATCGTTGCATCTACTTTCGGCGCTGTTGTTGATGAGAGCGGTGCCATTGATGTGGCAGCCAGCGGTACACAGGCTTCTGTAGCTATGGTATCTATTCTGTTCATCCTGATCGCTATCGTATTCGGTTTCTGCGTATATCGCCGTAACGTACCGATGAGTATCGCTTCTATTATCGGTGTTATTGCTATTGTAGTGATCATGGCTGTTGGTATGAACTTCCATCCGATCTACCTGACCACTAAGACATGGATGATCATCGTTGGTATCTATATTGCCATCGCATCTGTAACTCCGGTCTGGATCCTTCTGCAGCCCCGTGACTACCTGAGCTCCTTCCTGCTTTACGCAATGATGGCTGTAGCTCTGGTTGGTATCTTCGTATCTCATGCACCGATGGGCGGAGCAGACGGACTTCCGATGGTAACAAGCTTTGCAGTAGATAACGGAAACGGTATGCAGTATATGTTCCCGGTACTGTTTACAACAGTTGCCTGCGGTGCTATTTCCGGTTTCCATTCACTCGTTTCTTCCGGTACAACATCCAAACAGCTGGATAAAGAAACAGACGCTAAGCCGATCGCTTACGGCGGCATGCTTCTGGAGTGTGTACTGGCAGTTATCACTGTATGTGCTATCAACTTTGCTTACAAATACAACGCAGCTAATCCGGACACTGCTCTGACAGGTGCTACAGCTATCTTCGGTGGTGGTATCGCTCAGATGTACGCTGCATTCGGACCGGGCGTTGTTAAAGTTCTGAGAACTCTTCTGGTTCTTACATATTCTGCATTCTGTCTGACTTCTCTGGATACAGCTACACGTCTTGCACGTTTCATGTTCCAGGAGTTCTGGCTTGAGCCGGGACAGACACCGAAGGATATCAAAGAAGGATGGAAGAAAGTTATGGTCAACCCGTACTTTGCTACAATCCTTACTGTAGTTCTTGGTGTTATCCTTGGTATGACAGGATATGGCAAGATCTGGGGTCTGTTCGGAGCAGCTAACCAGCTGCTGGCAGGTATCGGTCTTCTGGCTGTTGCTACATGGCTTGGCAATGCCGGAAAGAACAACAAGATGTTCCTGGCTCCGATGGCTTTCATGATCGTTGTAACAATCTGCTCTCTGGCTCTGACCGTAAAGAATCAGATCGGTCTGATCACAGCTGGTACAGCAGACTGGGGCGCTTACGCACAGTCCATCCTGGGCGTTCTGCTGATCATCCTGGCAATTGTTCTGGTTATCGAAGGTATCCAGACACTGGCTGGCAAAAACAAAAAAGCAGCTGCTTAAGCAGTTTTAGATTGATGAGGAGCGTATCTCTTTGGGGATACGCTCCTTTATTGCTATGCATATCAATAAAAAGTCCAGTGGATCATTTTGCCCATAAGAAAAATGATGAGAAATGGTATTTTTATATAAAAATGCTTGTACTTTTTCAGTACTGTGCTATACTTACGTTGATGAATTTACATATTAATAAAAAGCAAAATAGGACTCTGTGCGTCAAGTGTTCAGTGGATGGGGAGTTGTCGCCGAAACGAAAAGCCTTTGGTTTACGATACAGGGTTCGCACCCGTTGCCGTTTTTTTATGACTGGTACTCATAGTATGTGTGGACGGGAGATGCACCACATGACTATGAGTTTTTTTGACGGATACTATTTTGCCGGGCTGAGATAAGCCAGTGGAGGAACATATGGTAGATAAAGCAAAAGTAGAGGAAGCTATTCGTCTGTATCTGGAGGGTATCGGAGAGGATGTCAACAGAGAAGGGCTTGTAGATACGCCGAATCGTATTGCCCGCATGTGCGAAGAAATTTATGGGGGCATGGATGAGGATCCGGGCGTGCATCTGGCCAAACAGTTTTCTGTGACCAGCAATGAGATGGTCATTGAGAAGGATATTACCTTCTATTCCATGTGTGAGCATCATTTGATGCCGTTTTATGGAAAGGCTCATATTGCCTATATCCCGCAGGGAAAGGTGGTTGGTTTGAGTAAGCTGGCCCGTACGGTGGAGGTATTTGCCAGAAGGGCTCAGATTCAGGAAAAACTGACTGCCCAGATCGCTGACGCACTGGAAGAACATCTGAATCCTGCCGGTGTGATGATCATGCTGGAGGCTGAGCATATGTGCATGACCATGCGCGGTGTAAAGAAACCGGGCAGTAAGACAGTTACGCTGGTGACCCGCGGTGTGTTTAAGGAAGATTCTGTGCTGCAGAATCAGTTCCTTTCTATGGTACGCTGATGGATAGTATAGCTAAGATTTACAATCATCCTGTGTACAGGAAGGAATTGCAGTTTATACTGGAGGCGGAGGAGAACAGACAGTTCTGCCGTCATGATATGCAGCATTTTCTGGACGTGGCCCGTATCGGGTGGATCCTGTGTCTGGAGAGAAAGCTGAATATTTCTAAAGAAATGATGTATGCGGCGGCTTTTTTGCATGATATTGGCCGCGGTATGCAGTATAGAGAGGGTGTACATCATGATGAGGCCAGTGTGCTTCTGGCAGGTCACATTCTGCCGGAGTGTGGTTTCAGTGTGGCACAGACAAAAGAGATCTGTGATGCCATTGCAGGACACAGGATGAGCAATGGAGAGGCAAAGCTTCGAACAGATCTGGGAGAAATTCTTGAAAAAGCCGATCATGCCAGCCGTTGTTGCTTTGCCTGCGAAGCCGAGCATGAATGTTACTGGCCGAAAGAGAAAAAGAATCTGAAGATCCGTATGTGACAGCATGCGGATTTTCTTAAATAAAGGAGAAAAATTATGATGCAGATTGGAAAATACACTTTTGACACAGAAAATCGTTGTTATGTAATGGGTATCCTGAATGTGACACCGGATTCCTTTTCCGATGGAGGTAAATGGAATGATATGGATCGTGCCATGGCTCATGTGGAGCAGATGATCGCAGAGGGAGCCACGATTATTGACGTGGGTGGTGAATCCACCCGTCCGGGGTATACCATGATCTCTGACGAAGAGGAGATTTCCCGTGTGGTACCGGTGATCCGTGAGCTGAAAAAAAGATTTGATGTGGCGGTTTCCATTGATACATACAAAAGCGGTGTAGCAAAGGCTGCTGTTGAGGCAGGCGCAGATATGGTTAATGATATCTGGGGACTTAAATATGATCCGAAAATGGCAGATGTGATCGCTGAGACCGGTGCTGCCTGCTGTCTGATGCACAATCGTAAAGAAGCAGATTATACAGATTTTGTGGAAGATATGTTAGATGATCTGCGGGAGACGGTCGATCTGGCAAAGAAGGCAGGAATTGCTGAGGATAAGATCTGTCTGGATCCGGGCGTTGGATTTGGAAAGACTTATGAAAACAATCTGGAAGCCGTCAACCATGTGGATCGGCTGTTGGAGCTGGGCTATCCGGTACTGCTGGGAACCTCCCGCAAATCTGTGATCGGCCTGACACTGGATCTGCCGGCGGCAGAGCGTGTGGAAGGAACCGTGGCTACCAGCGTTATTGGTGTGATGAAAGGCTGCGCTTTTGTCCGCGTTCATGATGTTAAGGAAAATGAGCGTGCCATCCGTATGACGGAAGCGATTCTTGGCAAAGGTAAGCGATAATCGCACAGGATGTATGGTAAGAGAACATACGATGTTCAACCAAAGATGAGCCAATCAGGGAAAGAAGCAATGTTGAATCGAAGATGAGCTAATCAGAGAAAAGTGTGATGTTAATGAAAGATGTAATAATCATACGAAAAGTGTAATTCATCCTTAATTGATGAAACAGGAGATAAGTAATGGATATTATACATATTAAAGATCTGGAGATCTGGGCAAATCATGGAGTATTTCCGGAAGAAAATGCCCTTGGACAAAAATTTGTTGTATGCGCTGACCTGTATACAAGTATACGGCGTGCAGGGCTTGAGGATGCATTGGAGCATTCCATCGATTATGGTGCTGTTTCTAAACGGATCAAACGGTTTATGGAGGAAAATACCTGCATGCTGATCGAATCCGTGGCAGAGAAAATGGCAGCCTGCCTTCTGCAGGAATATCCGATCCGCAAACTGCGTCTTGAAATCAAGAAACCCTGGGCTCCGGTGGGACTCCCGCTGGATACGGTATCAGTGGAGATAGAGCGCGGCTGGCACAGAAGTTTTATTGCTCTTGGCTCCAATATGGGTAATTCCAGAGCCAATCTTGATTTTGCGGTGCGTGAGCTTTCCAGTACACCGGGCTGTCGTGTGAAACAGGTGTCTCATTACATGGTAACCAAACCTTTCGGTGTTACGGATCAGCCGGATTTTTTAAATGGTGTTTTGGAAATGGATACGCTTCTGGATCCCCATGAACTTCTGTATCTGTTAAACAGCATCGAGGCGGAAGCCGGCAGAGAACGGATCATCCACTGGGGACCGAGGACATTGGATCTGGATATTCTGTTCTATGATGATCTGGTGATGGACAGTGAAGATCTGAATATTCCCCACATCGGCATTGCTCAGAGAGATTTTGTTCTGGCACCCATGAACGAGATCGCGCCTGGATTTGTGCATCCGGTATATCGTAAGACGATACAGGATCTTTTGATGGAATTAAAAGAGAGATAAACCAAAGGGGACGGTGTTTACTGGACTTTTAATATGTAAAATTTGGGCTCGGGAAAAGATTACCTTTTGATGGAATGATAATAATGAAGATAACATATATTGACCACAGTGGTTTTGCTGTGGAAACGGAAAAGAGTGTATATATTTTTGACTATTTTAAAGGAGAACTGCCGGATATTCCGGCGGATAAGCCGGTGATCGTTTTTGCCAGTCACAGCCATCCGGATCACTATAATCCGCGGGTTTTTGAACGGTTGGATGAGAAGGGAGTTGAGCCGTCCAGAATGAAGGCGGTACTCGGCAAGGATATCCGTGAGAATAAATATCCGGAAGGTGTGCCGGTGATGAAAGC
>JAEDOO010000068.1 GCA_016301965.1 Lachnospiraceae bacterium
AATGCGCTCAGGAATGCCTTCGCGCATAAGTCTGCGTAAGCATTGGATTTCACCTCCGCTAAGATCGCACTTTGATCGTTTGGAAAATTATATATACCATAGACCGGGGCCGGGGGAGCGCCCTTTTTCTGCAGCTAATTTACTTGGCTGGGTAAATTAGTCTATGAATAATGCTGTAGAGTAGTATCTGTCTCCGCTGTCCGGGAGAAGGGCTACGATCAGTTTGCCTTCGTTTTCCGGGCGTTTGGCCAGCTCGATGGCTGCATGCAGCGCAGCACCGGAGGAAATACCGGTCAGTACGCCTTCATTTTTGGTCAGGAATTTGGATGCGGCAAAGGCATCTTCGTTCTCTACCGTGATGATCTCGTCATAAATACCGGTATTGAGTACCTGGGGAACAAATCCGGCGCCGATACCCTGAATCTTGTGGGGACCGCCCTTTCCAGTGGACAATACCGGAGATGTGGCCGGCTCTACGGCTACGATTTTTACATTGGGATTCTGGGATTTCAGATATTCTCCCACACCGGTAACGGTGCCGCCGGTGCCTACTCCGGCTACGAAAATATCTACTTTTCCATCGGTATCTGCCCAGATCTCCGGGCCTGTGGTTGCTCTATGTATAGCAGGATTGGCGGGGTTTACAAACTGTCCGGGGATGAAGCTGTTGGGAATCTCTTTGGCCAGTTCTTCTGCTTTTGCAATAGCTCCGCTCATACCTTTGGTACCTTCTGTAAGAACGATCTCCGCGCCATAAGCTTTCAGGATATTTCTTCTCTCCACGCTCATGGTCTCCGGCATGGTCAGGATAATGCGGTATCCTTTGACTGCGGCAATAGATGCCAGGCCGATACCTGTATTTCCGGAGGTAGGCTCAATGATCACAGAACCTTCTTTGAGAAGGCCTTTCTCCTCCGCATCCTCGATCAGCGCTTTACCGACTCTGTCCTTAACGCTTCCTGCCGGATTAAAATATTCCAGTTTCAGAGCCAGCGTAGCTTTCAGTCCCAGCTCTTTTTCCACATTAACTGCCTCCACCAGAGGAGTGTTTCCTACCAGATCCAGAGCACCTTTGTATAATTTTCCCATATCTTTTCCCTACCTTTCCTACTGATTAACTAGGTTATTTCTTTTGATGGCTTTATACTACTACCCTTCCCTTTCTTTGTCAACCATATTTTTCTATTTGTTACATTTTATTTTTTCATTCAAAGAAGCTGCCTCCAGTATTTTCTGGGTTACTGTTCAGACCAGACCGAACCACTTGCTGAGGGGACCAAACCGATATTTTTCCTGCCCCTCATGACTCATCCGGCATTTTCCAGCGTTATACCGTCCACAAAAGCCACATCCAGTAACAGAAGCCCAACGCCCAGGATGTCAAAATACCATACAATATCACTGGTCCCGCAATGGTAAAAATCTTGGCACCAATGCCAAATACCTGGCCTTCCGTCTGGTATTCCACTGCCGGAGCTGCCACGCTGTTGGCAAATCCTGTAATCGGTACCAGTGCTCCTGCGCCTCCAAATTTACCGATATAGGGCCAGATATTCAGTGCTGTCAGAAGGGTGCTGAGCAGTACAAGAAGCACAGAGCAGAAACTGCCGCTCATTTTTTCATCCAGCCCAAGGCTCTGCCCCCAGTTGGTCAACATCTGCCCCAGCACACAGATCAGCCCACCCACCAGAAAAGCCTTGGCCATATTCTTTGGCAGACTGTGGGTAGGTGTGATCTTTTCCACGTATTCCTGATATTCCTGTTTTTCTTTTTCCGTAACCATGATAACCTCCTGTCAAACCAGTGTATACAGCAGAATTCCTGCCGTTTTTCCGAGACTCAATGCCCAGATCACCATTCCCAGACCCACCCGGATCCGCAGACGGCGCATAAGAACAGCATACATATTCAGAATCTCCCCTAAAGCTATGGTCCAGCAGCCAAAAAAAAGGCCGCCCAATAGTCCCAGAAATACAAGACTCACTGTGGGTAACGCAATTTCCGTATCACAGATTTCCAGCAGCATGCCAGCAAATATTCCGGTCATCACACAGTCTTCGTACCAGAGAATCTGCTTCCTTGTCGCACTGACAGCCGCTATCCGGGGAACAATCCCCAATGCCAGAATAAAAGCTGCAGTCCCAAAAGCCACTGCCAGTCCGCCGCATCCGGCCAGAAATACCGCCGCCAGTCTCACTCCTGTGCTCCTTTCGTATCTCCGGTCTCCAAAACTGTCTCTTCCGCATCCTCCGTATACTGGTGCATCTCCATCTCCATAGGGGTGGGCTCATCCTGCAGCCGAAAACGGCCGAAATGGTTAAAATACAGCAGCATACCCAGACCCATACCAATGGCAAAACCTATCTCTATGCCATGCATATCCGCAGCGCCCTGCATACCCAGATGATCGTATATCCCGGCAAACAAATCATCCAGATCAGATTCCCGTATAAAGGTCATGATCGTAAATGCCGAGCCCACAAAAATTACGGCACTGACGAAGGCTGTCCAGATCCAGTCTTTGCTTCCCGGCTTTCTTTCTGGGCGGGGATACTCCAGCACCAGCTCAGGATCCCCGAGAAAAACAGGAGGATGCCAGGGATATTTTTTCAGAATCTTATCTGCGATCTCCCCGGCAGACAGACTGTAACGGCCATATTCTCCCGCTTTTATGCACATAAGCTCTATCCTGCCCAGTTTTTTCTTTTCTTCAGCCCCGACTCCATACAGTCTGGACACCTGCGCCAGTCGGACAGGGCCCGCCTGCACCTCATTGTGCCTGGAAAGCTGAATATATAGCCGGGACCTGTCTTTTTCCTGCATATCCCGCTCCTCTTTACTGTTCTTATGTTGACAAGTATCTGCAATCCGAACAAAATTATTCACTGACTTCCAGATTTTGCTGCGTACGGATTTTTTTCAGGATTCTTTTCTCCATCCGTGATACCTGCACCTGGGACACCCCCAGCCTTTCCGCAATATCTGACTGCGTTTTTTCCTGGACATACCGCATACTGATCAGCTGCTTTTCCTGCTCTGTCAATCCGGAAAGAAACTGATCCAGGAGCATCCTGTTCAGTAATATTTCTTCCGCATCCTTCTGATCCTCCAGCCTGTCCATCAGCGTCATCTCGTTTCCGTCATTTCGACAGACCACCTGCTGCAGTGACTCCACGTCCCTATTGGCTTCCATGATTAGAGACAGTTCCTCCGGCTCTATTCCCATCTCATCGGCGATTTCCTGTATCGTGGGGTCTCTGCCCAAAGCTCTTTCCAGTTTTTCCGTGCAGCGGTACATTTGTACCGCACTTTCTTTTAAGGATCTACTGACCCGGATCATACTGTTATCCCTGAGATATCTGCGGATCTCTCCGGCGATCATGGGTACAGCATATGTGGAAAAGCAGACGCCGTAGCTTTCATCAAATTTATCTATGGCCTTCAAAAGACCGATGCTGCCGATCTGAAACAGATCCTCCCGCTCCGCCTTTCGGCCTTCAAAACGATGTACCACACTCCAGACCAAACCTATATTTTCTTCTGTCAATGCATCTCTCGCCGCTTTATCTCCCTGATGTGCACGTTTTAGCAAAGACAGTGTATCCGCCATGACACCTCCTAAGCAAAAGGATTCTGGCCGCTGCCAAACTTCTTTTTCATCCGGACAGTGGTTCCCTGGCCGGGCTTGGATTCCACCACAAGCTCGTCCATAAAGGCTTCCATAAACGCAAAGCCCATGCCCGAACGATCCAGTTCCGGCCGCGTTGTGTACAATGGTTCCATGGCTTTTTCTACATTTTCAATGCCGACACCATGGTCGATCACCGTTACCGTCATTTCTTTCCCCTGTACTCTGCACTCGATACGCACCTTATCCGTTTTTCCCTGGTAAGCATGAATCACCACATTAGTCACGGCCTCTGAAACAGCTGTTTTCAGATCCGCTACCTCCTCCAGTGTAGGATTCAGCTGTGTGGCAAACGCTGCCACCGCCACCCTCACAAACCCCTCATTCTGCGAGCGGCTGTCAAATTCCAATACCATTTCATTGGTGTCTTCCATGATACTCCCCCTTCTTTCCTTTATATGGCCCCTTATTCTCCCCGGCAGAGGGCCTTCTATACTCTGCTGATCTCAATCAGCTTTCCAATTCCTGACATATCCAGAATTTTTTTTATCCGGTCATTCACATGCTCTGCCCGCATATGACCGCCGTTTCTTTTCACTGCCCGGTAGCGTCCCATCATCATGCCGATCCCGGAGCTGTCCATAAAATCTGTTCTGGAAAAATCCATAACAATTTCACGGATATTCTGATGCATCATGATATCGTCGGCCTGCTGACGTATGGGCAATGCGCTGTGATGATCCAGCTCCTTTGGTACATGAATAATCAGACTCTGATTTCTGACCTGAACTAACCCTTTCATATACGTTCTCCTTTTCACATCGTTTACAGGCATTTTGAGACTGCCATTTTTTGCTTATCCGGCGTCAAAAAAGGGATGTACAGTTTTCCTGTACATCCCCTGTATTCGAGGTTTCTCTGTTGTAATTTTACCGGGTGTTGCCAAGCACCTCATCTGCATTTCCAAGACCGCCTTCTTCCTCTGGCTGTGTCTCACCTGCTGTCTGCGGTTCTGTGGTATCTTCACCGGTCTGTGGTTCCTGGGTATCTGTGGTATCCTCTCCTGTCTGCGGTTCCTGGGTATCTCCATTACCTGTATTTCCTGCAGTATCCGTGCCCGTCTCCCGGTCAATAATGTCGATAAATGCCTGTGCATTGACGGCTCTTCGGGAATTCGGAAACGTCTTCACGATCTGTGCAAATACACCTCTGGCCTGACTGTTCTTTCCGATTTCCCGGTAAGCCAATGCCAGACACTCCAGTACATTATAATCGGTATCCTTAATATCCATGGCCTTCTGCAGGTTCTCAGCAGCACTCTCATAATCCTTGTCCACATAAGCCTGTATACCTTTGGATTTGTAGTCAGAAAACAGACTGTCACTGACTTTGGCATAAATGGAATCATACAGAATCCTTGCGTCTACCGAAAGACCCCTTTCATCAATGTTTTCGATGACTTTCAGTACGCTGCTGTAATCGCCATCCGT
This sequence comes from Lachnospiraceae bacterium, assembly GCA_016301965.1. Lineage (GTDB taxonomy): Bacteria > Bacillota > Clostridia > Lachnospirales > Lachnospiraceae > UBA11957. The sequence goes on from JAEDOO010000068.1 coordinate 5,119, forward strand.
ATAAGCACTGTATGCTTTTAACAGATTCTCATAACTGTCCACTTCCTGTTTAGCAGCGTCTATCTGCTCATTGGCAGAAGCCACTGTATTTTCAGATTCCTTGATCTGTTCCTTTAACTTGGCGATCTGGGTGGACTGACTGGCCATCGTATCCGAATACTCCACGATCTTGGCATTAGCGTTCTCATTTATATCCTTTCGTGTAGCCGGAACCACCAGAAACCATACCACGGCAGCTCCCACCAGCAACCCAAAACAAAGATTGATCAGTGTTGCCACCACAGAAGTCTCTCGAAAAGCCGGCGGCTGAATCACCACATCGTTGTCAGAAACAAAGATCTCCGGACTTCCCTGGGTGTATGCATCCTTATCCCGGCCTCCGAAAGAAGACAGAATATTCTGGCTGCTGGAACGGCTGCCCGTCCCCAGCTGCTCATCGATCTCTTTCAAAAAGCGCAGTGTAGTGGAATTCGTATGATCTATACGACTGGCTTTTTTAAGTACACGGCGGGCTTTTTTATATTCGTCATTGTTCATATAAATCAGCGCCAGCAAATGATATCCCTTGATAAGTTTGGGATTCTGCTGCAGTACTTTTTTCAGCTGAATAACGGCAGTATCTGTATGACCTGCACGACAGGTCTCCAGTGCCTCGTTATATTTGCGAATGGACTGGTTAATGGTATCCAGCTTGTTGGCATTGGACTGCAGCTGCGCAATAAAATCAGCAGCAATATTGTCCTTTGTCTGCATGTTATCACTGATCACCCATTCACTTAAAGCAGCTACCGCTTCCCCCATCTCGAAATATACAAGCCCCAGTAAGTTTCTGGCCTGGATATTGCGTTTATTAAATTTCAGGCTTCGCACCAGAAGATCCACCGCTCCGGAAAGATCACGGATCTGAGCTTTCTCAAGGCCCTGATTGTAGTACATATCAGAAATCAGATATACCCGTTTCTGAAGAGACACATCACAGCCGCAGACCGGACAATAGGAGCTTTCGTTGAGCTCAGCCTGGCATTGTCTACATCTCATTTGTATTCCCCTTACTTCTTGTCCGATGTGTTATTTTTATCCATCATCTCTTTAACGATATCGATCACATCGGTCAGTTCCTGATTATGGATGGCCTCTTCCACCTCGCCAACCTCCAGGCACGGTTTGAATTTCTTTAATTCTTCTTCGTAATTAATCATCAGTACTCCTCTCCTGTGCGGATAAAAAGGCTTTGATCTCCCCTACCAGATACAGCGATCCCACGCAGAACAAAAGGCCGTCTCCCTTATGGCTTTCAGCCAGGACATATGCCTTTCCCACATCACTTTCACTGTCCACCTGACTGCAGCCATGTTGTCTGAATACTTCTGCCAGTTCCTCTGCCTTTACCTCCCGGTGACCGCCAACTTGTGTGGTCACTACATAGCCGGGATGAATTCGTTCACATATAGACGCAATCATACTTTCGTAATCCTTATCCGACACTGCGGAAAACAAAAGAGTAACCGGACACTGTCTGGAAAAATGCTCTGCTGTTTCCACAAACCGGGCCACCCCGTCCGCATTATGAGCTCCGTCAAGAATCACTCCCGGACGAACCGTCTCCATACGTCCCGGCCAGCTGGTAGTTTCAATTCCCCGGATCAGATCCTTAAGCAAAATACCGTGTACCGGCTGCAGTACCAGCATGGTCAGAAAAGCCAGAGCAGCATTCATCATCTGGTACGGTGCTACATAGGGGATCGTAAGCACAGTATCCTCACAATAGCTGCTGTGGAAGGTAAATCTGATACCCTCCCGGGTATTCTCCTCAATATGATACATATCCTCGGTCAGCTCATAGGACGGCGCGTCCATACGCTTTGCCTGCTCACGAATCACTTTTGCGGCCGCAGGCACGTGGCCGTCGTAAATGATCGGGATATGCGGTTTGATAATGCCGGCTTTTTCTCCGGCGATCTGCTCGATGGTATCTCCCAGGATCTCTGTATGGTCCAGACTGATGGAGGTAATAATAGTGGCCAACGGTGCTTTCACACTGTTGGTCGCATCCAATCGTCCTCCCAACCCCGTCTCCAGTACACAGAAATCCACGTGTTTCTTCTGAAAATACAGCATTCCCATCACGAACAGCGTCTCAAAATAGCTGGGATGACCTTCACCCGCGGCTACCATCTCATCGATTTTTTCCTTTACCTGATTGAACACCTCGGTAAAATCCTCCCGGCTGGCCATCTGGCCATCGATCTGGAATCTTTCCCGGATATCCACCAGATGCGGTGAAGTAAAAAATCCGCAGGAAATGCCTCCGGCCTTAAACATACTGGCCAGATAGGCACAGGTACTGCCTTTACCGTTAGTACCGGCCACATGGATCACCCGGAACTGATCCTGGGGATCTCCAAGAGAGGCCAACAGCTTTCTTGTATGCTCCAGCGGATGCTTCGTGGAAAATTTCGGTATTTCTTCTATATATTCTGTAATCTCCTGATAATGCAAAATGATCACCACTTTATCTTAGTATAGATTCTGTGGCCCGGTCTTCCCAGGCCACAGTATTATAATAAGTGCAGTGATGATCATTTGCAAGTAAATAATATCGCACTTTTAGACGTAAATCTCAGCGATTTTCTCTAAAAATGGCTGTCTTCCGGCGGAAACCTCGATGGAAGTCAGAATCCGTTAAACATTGTTTATGCGTCCTGACTTCACGTAAAAAGTCACGTTTCTCCGCCCCCAATGGTTAAAACTGAGCCAGACGTTCCTTAACCTGAGCCATCATCTGCTCATATTTTTCCAGCTTAGCTTTCTCCTCATCTACTTTGGTCTGGGGAGCTTTGGCAAGGAATTTTTCATTCTTCAGCATACCGTTGGAGCGGGCGATCTCTTTCTCGAGACGTGCTTCTTCTTTTTTCAGACGCTCCAGCTCTTTTTCTTTATCCACCAGATCTTCCAGGGGCATATATACAACAGCGTCCGGGATCACTACGGAAATAGCGTCCTCACCGATACCGGTCTTGTCTTCCTGTACGGTCACGCTGCTGGCAAAAGCCAGTTTCTCGTACACATCCTGATAATTCTCAAAATATGCTTTCAGCTGCTGATCCGCGGTCACTACAAATACATGGGTCTTCTTGTTCTGCGGAACGTTCATCTCGTTTCTGGTGTTGCGGATACCACGTACCATATCTTTAACATGGCTGATGAAGGATACATCTGCCGGGAAGCTCAGCGCCTCATCTGTACAGGGCCAGCTTTCGATCATAATGGTCTCAGCTTCCGGATGCAGTGTGCAGTAGATCTCCTCGGTGATGAACGGCATATACGGATGAAGAAGTTTCAGTGCTTCAGACAGTACATGAGTCAGTGTCCACAGAGCTGCATTGGCATCTGCCGGATTTTTCTCTTTGTCGAACAGACGACTCTTGGCCATCTCGATGTACCAGTCACAGAACTCATCCCAGATGAAATCATAGATCTTCTGTACAGCAATACCCAGCTCAAACTTCTCCATGTTTGCTGTTACGTCGCTGATCAGCGTATTCAGCTCAGACAGGATCCATTTATCTGCCGGTTTGAGATCCGCATCAGCCGGTTTCTCCGGCGCGGTCTCTGCCATATTCATCATGATGAAACGGGAAGCATTCCATACTTTGTTGGCAAAGTTACGGCTGGCTTCTACTCTCTCCCAGTAGAAACGCATATCGTTGCCCGGTGCGTTGCCCATGATCAAGGTCAGACGCAGGGCATCGGCGCCGTATTTATCGATTACTTCCAGAGGATCGATACCGTTTCCGAGAGACTTACTCATCTTACGTCCCTGGGAATCACGTACCAGACCATGGATCAGTACATGCTTGAACGGAGATTTTCCGGTCTGCTCCAG
>JAEDOO010000069.1 GCA_016301965.1 Lachnospiraceae bacterium
TCTGTAACAGTTTGACGGACGGTACTCTTTTCGTCACAGTGTTTGGCCGTATAGAAAAAGATTAGCATATTTCCCGGGATTTGTAAACGCTGTGGCGACAAAAAATACTCCCGCTCAAAACAAACAGCATGCATCATGTTCACTGTCTATCTCAAGGGGAGTATTTACCTATACAGTCATCGCTGGATTCTATCTAAAATCAATCCAATATCTCCATAAGCTTTCCGCAGCAGAACGGAATCGGTTCACCGGCTTTTACGTGTACGGTTTTATTACAGGTGACACAATATACATCTGTGTCATAAGGAGCTTTGATCACCGGAACGGCATTTTTCTCCTGCTCACTCAGACCATCGATATGGAATGTAGCGGTCTTGTTCTCAGAAGGGATATACACACCCAGCGGAGACAGAGACTTATTATCTCCGACACAGTTGCCCATCTTGATCCAGAGAGCTTCCAGCTCAGCTGCCTCAGCTGCATGCTCCGGAGTAAATTCTACAATATCTTTGTTAATACGAATCTTCATGATACATTCCTCCTTAATAACCGGATTCTGTGTAAATCCGGTCGAATCTTGAAATAGAAAAGGCTGGAAGAGCTAATGCCCCTCCAGCCACCCTGAACAAATATTTACAATCTGTTAATTAGCCGAAGTATCTCTCCAGCAAACCTTTGAATGCTTTGCCGTGACGAGCCTCATCGCGAGCCATCTCATGAACTGTATCATGAATAGCATCCAGACCAGCAGCTTTAGCACGTTTAGCCAGATCTGTCTTACCAGCTGTAGCGCCGTTCTCAGCCTCTACACGCATTTCCAGATTCTTCTTGGTGCTGTCGGTAACAACCTCGCCCAGAAGCTCTGCAAATTTAGCAGCATGCTCAGCCTCTTCGTAAGCTGCTTTCTCCCAGTACAGACCGATCTCCGGATAACCTTCTCTATGAGCAACTCTTGCCATAGCCAGATACATACCAACCTCGGAGCACTCACCATTGAAGTTAGCTCTCAGATCCTCGATGATGTCTTCGCTTACGCCCTGAGCTACGCCTACAACATGCTCAGCTGCCCAAGCCATCTCGCCGGACTGCTCTGTGAACTTGGAAGCCGGTGCGTTACACTGCGGACATTTCTCCGGTGCTGCCTCTCCCTCGTAAACATAGCCACATACATTACATACAAATTTTTTCATAGCTGTTCTCCTTTTATAAAAAATATTTTATTTCCTCTATTTATTATCAGGCACAGAGCCTGCTAATAACTGTTTACATACGGCGCAGAGTCCATAGTAATACGTATACGACTCTTCCACTACTCCAGTAAAGCTCTCCCCAGCCAGAGCCGTTGGCTCCCCCTGGCCGATATGAGGTAAATCCTGAATTGAATGACAGTTCCGGCAGATAAAATGATCATGCGGCATCATATTCGCATCAAAGTGATCTGCGCCCGTACCTGCATAAATCGTTCGCACCTCACCAAGATCATTGAGAAGCGTCAGATTTCTGTATACCGTACCAAGACTGATATTTGGCATAGTCTGCTTCACACTCTCGTATATCTGCTCCGCTGACGGGTGATCCGTGCGGCTTTTTAAATATGTCATAATGGCATCTCTTTGCCGACTTCTGCGAATTTTAACCATCGTAGCGTCCTCTGTCAATTTTCTTATCAGTAATCTTTACTGATAATAGCTTAACAGATGCTTGCATAGTTAGTCAACCCAAACTTCAATTATTTCACTTATCTGATTTTTCTGTCCTAAACAGTATTTCATGTTCATACGGTCTCAGCAGCACATATCAGAACCTTATTTCTTTTTTAGTTTTACCATTCTCAGAATATAAAAACCAGCCAGGAAAATCACCAGCAAAATTCCCGATACAGCACAGGGAATTCCCATCCCTGAGTCAGAAAATCCGGTAAAACATACGCCCGCCACTCCTGCCAGCGTCAGACAGACAGCTCCCGGCTTTTCAAATTCCCGCATGGAAGCATCCGTATATTTCACCTTTTTTTCCACACCCACATCCTTGTGAAAACCTTTGGTGAACAACAGTACGCCTGCCACTGCCAGATACCCAAACAACACATAGCATAAAATTGAAAAAACAGTCATAATATTTCCCTCCTGACCTGTCCATTGTATCACATCTGTTTCCCGAGTCCAATCCTATAACAAATCCGTATCTTGCCAAAACATTCCCGGGGCGGTATCATACAATCATACAGGAGGTGTCGCTATGACAGTAAAAAAAGAAAAAGGCTTTGTTCACCTCTACTGCGGCAACGGCAAGGGCAAGACTACCACAGGTATGGGGCTTTGCGTCCGGGCCGCCGGTTACGGGTACAAAGTGCTCATCTATCAGTTTATGAAAGACAACAATACCAGCGAACGCCATTCTCTGGTGCACATTCCAAACATTACCCTTCTGGAAGGACTTCCCCAGGAAAAATTCAGTTTTCAGATGACGGATGAAGAAAAGGCTTCACGCCGGGAATACTATGAAAGCCAGTTTGCCATGATTACCAGAAAAGCATGCGAGGAAAACTATGACGTTTTGTTCTGTGATGAACTTGTCTACGCCATCCGGGCCGGTCTGTTTACGGAACAGAAACTTCTTGATTTTCTCGCAAACCGTCCTCAGAAACTGGAAGTCATTCTCACCGGCAGAGATCCCAGCCAGGCTCTAATCGATGCCTGTGACTACGTCTCCGAAATACAAAAGATCAAGCACCCGTTTGATCAGGGACTTCCTGCCCGCAAAGGTATAGAAAAATAGCCAATAAAATGAGGAGTGCCCCACAAGCCTTTCGGCCTGCGGGGCAATTATTATGAAAAAATAATTATTGTAAGAAAATGTCTTTCTTAACTGTTTATATAATATCATCCATTTATGAACAAACTATGAACAAATGATAATTTATCGTAATTTTATATAAATTTTACTTTCTTATCCATTTTTTGTTGTGCAGATTTTACAATGCACTAATACGTTAATTTAAGAAAACAACTGTTTGATCCAGGCAATGATTTTCGCAAAAAATCCCTGCACCTCTTCTTTAGAAACATTGATATTCAGATCACCGATCTTATCATATAGCTGTTTTGCCTGAGATTTGAGCTGATCCACATTCAAATCAAGCTCACCGATTTTCTGCATCAGGTCGTTGATTTTCTGCCGGTCCTCCTCTGAAAGACTGATATTCAGTTTATCCGCCGCTTCATCAATGGCCTTATTGATACCCTCTTCATCGGTAATGCCCTCTGCTACAATGGCATCTTTAACAGCTCCCACCAAAGCTTCCGCATCATCACTGCCAATTTCCTCAGCCACTTCTCCGGTAGTCACCAGTTCCTCTGTTGCTGCTTCCACAGCTTCTGCTTTTAACGGTTCGCCGCTGATCTCGCTGTAAGCCTTCACGGCACCGATCAGTGCCGCAGTACCAGACAGTTCAAAAGGTCCCGCCACCACAACCGTAGCATCTTTCATTCCCGCCGTGGCCAGTGCATTCTGATACATTCCGGTGGTACAGTAACTGATATTATGTGTAGTTACCTGGATACCGTAGCCTTCACTGGCTTCGCGGACATACACGCTGGAAAGAGCCCGACTGCCAATCACAGATTTGGAAAGATAATCATCCAGATACTCATGTTCTTCCTCATTGGTAACAGTTACGGAACTTTCTTTTACCTCATCCTCCGTCACATTCAAAAGTTTTAAAACAGCCGCACGCTCCTCTGTTTTCAGATCTGCCCCCAGTGCTACACAGTATTTTGCTTCTGCCGCCATGACCGGTGCAGCAGCTGCCACAGTCATAAGAACGGCCATCGTTCCTGCAAGTATCTGTTTTTTTCTATTCATTTACGATTTACCTCCTGTTGTCATGCGTTTATAGTCCGTACTCTTTACTATTCACAGATTTTTACTCTGACAGTATACGGTGTTTGGTTTGCCGTGTACATCATATCAGATTTATGATAAAAAATCCGCTGTATTCACAATTCTTTTGAGTTTTGTTCATTTTTTCTTTACAAGTTTCAAATAAATTGCACATATTTCCTGTATATACTTAAATCATCAAAAAGCTTACAAGTTATTTATCATATATTTTCTTTTTCATGCGTCGCTTAGCGACACTCCTTCCTTTAATAAAACCGGCATCTGCATAACGCAGATGCCGGTTTTATTTACATCAGCTCTATCAACGCATCTGAAAGTGCGGCAAACTCTTCCAGAGTAAGTGCTTCCCCCCGGACAGAAGGAGACAGACCACAGTTTTCAATAGCCATCCGGATCTGTTCCTGGGAAGCCTTCACCTCAGGCGCATTTCTCAATCCATTAAACAAAGTCTTTCTTCTCTGATTAAAAGAAGCCCGAATAAGCCTGAACATCAGATGTTCATCTTTTACTTTCACCGGAGCTTCTGCATGACAGGTCAGCCGGATAACAGCGCTGCCCACCTTTGGTCTTGGCATAAAACAGTTCTGAGGTACATTTGCAGCCAGATAAGGTTTTGCATAATACTGCACCGCCAGAGACAAAGCTCCATAGTCCTTAGTTCCCGGTCCTGCCTGCATACGCATGGCTACTTCCTTCTGCACCATGACGGTAATGGACTCCACCGGGATTCTTTTCTCGAGAAGTTCCATAATGATGGGTGTAGTGATGTAATAAGGCAAGTTTGCCACGACTTTGGCTTTTTTCCCTCCATTATATTTTTCAATCATTCCCCGGATGTCCACTTTTAGTATATCTTCATTAAGCACATGTACGTTATCGTAAGCGCTGAGCGTATCTGAAAGAATGGGGATCAGATCATGATCGATTTCCACGGCCACCACTTCCCTGGCATGATAAGCCAGATACTGCGTCAGAGTACCAATACCCGGACCGATTTCAATTACAAAATCATCTTTTGTAATCGCTGCCGCATCTACGATCTTATCCAGTACATGCGTATCGATCAGGAAATTCTGCCCAAACTGCTTGCGAAATACAAAATCATATTTCTGTAATATGCCTATCGTTTCTGACGGATGTCCCAGCCAGGGTTCTTTTCCTCTCTCCATATATCCTCCTGTTTAATACGAGAGGGCTGCTGCCTCACACGGCGCAGCAGCCCTCTTTTCATTTCTTATAATTCAAAATCTTTCTCGTAAAGAATGATTCGATTCATTCGGTCCACCTGACGGCCAGACAGCTTACGGCCAATCTTACGGCCGCCTTTACTGGCCTTGGCAATAGCAGCATCCACCATTTCCTTAACTTTGGCTATAGATACCGGTTCTTCCACGCTCTGGTTGGCGCCAATAATCGTATACAGAGCAAGAATACCCATCTCATCCATCTTATAACCACATTCTCCCGCATAGGTTCTGGCAAAAGTCACCAGCTCATCGTTGGTGAATACAGGAATTTTAATCACGGCATCAAACTTCTCCGCAAACTCCGGATGACTCTCCAGCATATTCTTCATATTTTCCTTCTCATCTTCAATGATCAGGATCATACTGTCAGTTCTGAAATCCATAGCCTGATTCAGCTTCATGATAGTCTCGTCCGTCATCAGACTGGCTTTCTCGATCACAAGAAATCCTCCAGACAGCTTTGCCACTACCTGTGCCACATCTTTCTCGTTCAGATCTCTGGCATGAATCCGGGCAAACTTTGCAGCGGACATCTCAAACTCCTTACAGAGTGCCTTGATCAGGCCCTCGCTGAGCCGTGTCTTTCCGGTACCTTTTCTGCCCATGATCGCAATATTTCCATGACGTGAAGTCTTGGATACGGCTCCATTATAAGCCTTATTCAGAGCTTCCAGAATCTGTGTATCCATACCCGGAACTTTGGCAAAATACGTGAACACTCTCTTCTGCTCCTCTGTCATACGATTTGCCGGTGCAGCTCGCATAATGCGCAGACGCTTATCCTGGGGGGTCTCCTTTTCCAGAGTCGTATGCTCCATGGTACGGTCAGCTTCCTTCTCAAGACGACGTACCAGATCCTCTTCTTCTTTAGTGGGAGTTTCCTCTTCTGCCACCGGTTCCGGTTCTGCCGGATTCGCCATCATATCTGTAACTTCTGCCGCCAGAAGAGCCTGAAGATCAAATTCTTCTTCTTTTTCTTCTTCCGGGACACCTGCACTTGCTGCTGTCTGCTGCGGCACAGGCTCAGAAGTTTCCGCAATTTCTTTCTGCAGATCCAGAGTTTTTGCCGGGACTTCCTGAATTTCTTCTTTTTCTTCTTCCGGTTCTGCCGCTTTTAAAATCTGTTCTTCCAGATCAAAAACCGGCTCCTCATCAACCGTCGCCGTCTCAGACAACTCTTCTTTTCCGGCAGCCACTTCTGCCTCTGCAGTCTCAATGATCTGCTGCTCCAAATCAAACTCGAAATCCTGTGTTTCTTCCGGCTCCCGGACAGCTTCATTCAATAGCGCATCTTCAATCGCCGGTTCCCGGAGATCTTTGACAGGTTCTGTACCTGCATCTTTTTCAAAAACAATGTCTTTCGTTTCTTTTTCTGCGTTCTTCTCCTTCAGAATATCTGCGACTTCGTTTTCCAGAAGTTTTGACAGATCAAAATCATCTTCTGCCGGTTCCGCCGATGCAGCCGGAATAGCCATGACCGGCTCCTCCACCTTTTCGGCTGGTGCATCTGCTGCTGCAAACACATCCGCCTGCGCTTCAAACATGGCTGAGAAATCAAGGGTATCACCTTTGGGTTCCTCCTCTTTCAACTCCTCTTCCTTCCTCATGGCCTCAGGCTTTGTCATGACTTCGTCCCGTCGAATACCGCTTTCTGCCGGCTGCTCCGGTTCCAGTTTCGGTGCATAGCGGTCATTCTCAACATTGACAAAGAGTTCCTGAGCTGCTTCTTTCTCTTCGTCTTCCGGTTCATCCTCTTCTTCATGAATCATACCGCCGATGACTTTTTTAAGGCCCTGGGACAGTCTTGTCTGCAGATCAATGGTACTGATAAAGTCCTGACGCTGTTCTTCTTTTTCCGGTTTTGCGCTATCCTCTGCCGGTTCTGTTTCCTGCTTTTTTTCCGTCTGGCTATTTCCTGCCAGTTCTTCATAGACCGGTTCCGGTTTCTTTTTCTTTTTTTTGAATTTCGGCTCTTCTTTTTCCAGAAGCTCCGGCATAGTCTCAAAACGATGGTCGTATTTATCCTGCTGAGATGGCGTAAGTGCTGTGTGCTTCATCTTCAGTTCCATGGCTTTCACCACATATACACCTTCGCTGAACCACAGAATGATATCGTCACATTCTTCGATACATTCTTCTTTCCGGCCGGCTTTATCATACAACCTGGCCAGCTCATACGCCCATCTCTCCGTATATTCGCTTTCTTTGTAATCATGCAGTGCTTCGATCTGCTCATCCAGAGAAGACTGACTTGCCTTCAGGATCTTATACTGTAACAGATATCTTGCCGCATCTCTGGGCGCTGCTTTAATAAATTCCTGATAGTATTCAGACGCGCCTTCCGTATCGTTCATCATCAAACACAGTTCCACAAGACGTGAAAGTATACTCTTGCCAATGGAAGCACGTTTCAATGCCAGAAGCAGTATCCGTCTGCTGTCTTCCAGCATATCGTTGGCCTCGTATACATCGGCCACCATACATAGTGTTCTGATATTTTTTACACGGCGCCAGTCGATCCCCTTAACAACGTCCAGCGCTCCATCATAATCCTGGTCTGCAACCAGCGCTTTAAGCTGGTCCAGTTTTACCTGATATTCCGCCTTATCCAATGTACTCACCTCTATAATATTCTATGTACATACTGCAAGCAATTATAATCAAAAACCAGTTTAGCACACTGATCTCTGCTTGTCAATTCGAGGGGACGGAGTTAACAAAACAGAGGGCAGTACCTTCCTTCCACCCTCAAGCTGCCAAATCCAAAAGCTGCACTTAACCAAAAAACAGGGCGGCGGTGTCTTCCTGTCAGCCTCCACATACATATATAAATTCTTCGCGACTTTAGCGAGCACGACTCCGAGACTACAGGCTCGGAGCGAGCGCAGCAGGAGCAAAAATTTATATATGTATGTGGAGGCTGACAGGAAGACACCGCCGTCCGTACGTATTACACTACTTACTTAACCATTAGAAATTGCTTTCCGTAGGCTCCACCTTCACCTTATCCAGATGCCAGATTTCATCCACATACTGCTGAATGGTACGGTCAGATGTAAACTTGCCGGATTTGGCAACATTCAGCATAGCCATACGAGCCCAGCGTTTTTCATCGCGGTAAGCTTCCTCTACTCTCCGCTGTGCGGCAGCGTAAGCCTTGAAGTCAGCCAGGATGAAATAACGGTCTGCTTTACCAAACTTATTTGTCAGCAGAGAATCGTACAGATCGCGGAACATTTCGGTATGCTGGAAGGTTCCGTTGATCAGGCTCATCAGTACGCGGCGGATATCCTGGTCTGTGTTAAAGTAGAAGTTCGGATCATAACCGCCGTTGTTTTCAAAGTTGATAACTTCCTGAGCGGACAGACCGAAAATGAAGGCATTCTCCTCACCTACTTCTTCTACGATCTCTACGTTAGCACCATCCATAGTTCCCAGCGTGGGAGCACCGTTTAACATGAACTTCATGTTACCTGTACCGGAAGCCTCTTTACTTGCTGTGGAAATCTGCTCGGAAACATCTGCGGCAGCAAAAATCATTTCTGCATTGCTTACACGATAATTCTCGATAAATACCACCTTGATCTTGCCGTTGATACTCGGATCGTTATTGATCACGTCCGCTACGGTGTTGATCAGCTTAATTGTCAGCTTGGCTGTGCGATATCCTGCAGCAGCTTTTGCACCGAAAATGAAGGTTCTCGGATAGAAATCTCTTTCCGGATGATCTTTGATCTCATTGTACAGATACATAACGTGCAGGATGTTTAACAGCTGTCTCTTGTACTCGTGCAGACGTTTAACCTGTACGTCGAAGATGGAGTGCGG
>JAEDOO010000070.1 GCA_016301965.1 Lachnospiraceae bacterium
CCAGGCCTCCAGGGACAATCCAGATCATGAAGTGCCACAAGACGATCCTGCACATTAGTTCCAGCACCCATTTTTGAGGTACTTCCCAGCAGAACCCGCACCTGTCCCTTGCGCACTTTAGAAAATAACTCTTTTTTCCGGGCATCTGTATTTGCTTCATGAATGAAAGCAATCTGCTCTTCCGGCATTCCCCGTGAGATGAGCTTTTCCCGGATATCATCATAAATAGTGAACACTGGTTCCGTTTCCTCTGCTGGAATCTTAGTTTCCAGTGCGTGTATCTCCGGGTTATCCAGATTTCCACTGACTGCCTTTTTTGATGATACTGCTTTTGGTGTGGAAATATCACAGAACACCAGCTGGGTCAATTTATCTTCCTGCCCTTCCTGCCAAATTTTCATTATGTTCTCCACACATAGGTTTACTTTCGTTCCGATTTCATCCGGAAGAAGAGGATTCATAAGGCGCTGATCAAGACCAAGCTTACGGCCATCCGATGTTATCTTTAACATATTATCAATAGAAGGATTAACCTGTCCGGTATGTACCTTTGCTGCACGATCTGACAAGGCTTTTACCATTTCCTGCTGATGCTCCGTAGGTTTTGCAACGATATTGTGATATTCCACCTCCGGAGTTTCAAGCTGCAGTTGATCAGCAGTCTTGATATCTGCTATTTCTTTGAACATATTCATTAGTTCCGGCAGATTAAAAAATTTACTGAAACGCGTCCTTGCACGGTAACCATTGCCCTCCGGTGCCAATTCCAGAGCTGTAACGGTCTCCCCAAACCTGGAAGCCCAGCAGTCAAAATGGACCATATTCATTTCTTCCAGCCGTTCATACTGCAGATACCGCTGCATAGTATAAAGCTCTGTCATGGAATTGCTGACAGGTGTTCCTGTAGCGAAAACAATCCCCCTGTTTCCCGTAATCTCATCCATATAACGGCACTTCATAAACATATCAGAAGATTTCTGTGCATCTGCCGTGGAAAGTCCAGCTACATTCCGCATTTTTGTATAAAGAAACATATTTTTGTAATAATGTGCCTCGTCTACAAAAAGCCGGTCAACACCCAATTGCTCAAAAGTTACAACATCATCTTTTCTGTGGTCTGCCTGTAGTTTTGTCAACCTCTCTTCCAATCCTTTTTTGGTACGCTCAAGCTGCTTGATTGTAAAGCGTTCGCCGCCACTGGATGTCACCTCATAAATACCATCTGTGATCTCCTGTATCTGATCCTGCAGCAAACGTTCCTGCCTTTCCCTGCTGATTGGTATTTTCTCAAACTGGCTGTGACTGATGATAACAGCATCATAATCACCAGTAGAAATCCTGGCACAAAACTTTTTCCGGTTTTGAGCCTCAAAATCCTTTTTAGTTGTGACAAGGATATTAGCGGACGGATACAGTCGTAAAAATTCAGATGCCCACTGTTCCACCAAATGGTTCGGAACGACAAAAATAGACTTATTGCACAGACCCAGCCGCTTACTCTCCATGGCAGCTGCTACCATCTCAAAGGTCTTTCCTGCTCCGACCTCATGTGCCAGCAGCGTATTTCCGCCATACAACACATGGGCGACAGCATTTTTCTGGTGTTCACGCAGGGTAATTTCCGGATTCATACCGGAAAAGACGATATGGCTGCCATCGTACTCACGGGGACGGATGCTGTTCATTTCTTCATTATACTGTCTCACTAGGTCCTGCCGTCGTTCCGGGTCTTTCCATATCCATTCCTTGAAGGCTTCCCTGACAGCATGCTGCTTCTGTGCAGCCAGAGTGGTCTCATTCGCATTCAGCACTCTGCGCTTTTTTCCATCGGCCTCCTCGACAGTGTCATAAATGCGAATATCCCGAAGGTTCAAAGAATCCTCCAGGATACGATATGCGTTGGCACGATCTGTACCGTAAGTAGTATAGGCTGCTATATTGTTGCTGGGTACCATATTTTTACCCGTAACTTGCCATTCAGCACTAAATGTTGCATACTTCACATCAATACTTCCCCGCAGATAATGCGGAGTATTAAAGGTCTCATACATAAACTGTCTGATATATTCCTGGCCAATCCAGGTAGCACCTAACCGGACTTCAATTTCTGCTGCATCCAAATCTTTCAGTTGTGCCATTTTTAAGGCCTCAACATTAACAGCATAAGCCGGATCGTGCTCTGCAGCCAGTTCCGCAATCCTAAGTTTCTTACGAACATTTCCTGACAGATACTCATCCGAAGTCTGCCAGCCAGAAAGAGGATCATTTCCATATACCGGATCTTTAAAAATCACGCCCTTTAGATCAACAATGATTTCTTCCATAGGCTTGCCAGCCAGTTCTGACATATATTCCATATCTACTCTGGCTTTTTCCGCAATAGAAACTGCAAGAGCTTCACTGGCAGTATCTACACTGGTGACAGCCGTATGTTTTTTGATTGTACGCCTCGTAAACATATCTGCCTTTTGTTCCAATTTTCCGTCCTCATCAAGCACTTCCAGAGAACACAAAAGATAATAAGAAGAGTCATCTGAGAAAGCCAACCGATTAGCACGGTCATTGATCAAACCATATTTTTCTGTAAACGCATCATACAACTGGTTCAGTTCTCTCTGTTTCTCCAAAATAGCGGAATCCGGGGTAAACTCATCCATCTGTAGGTCAATCAGCAGCCACACGCAGTCCCGCAGGGCAACCATTCCTTTTATGCGCTCTTGGGCTGTAGCATTTAAGTCCGGACGTACCATACGACTGTTTTCCCGAAAGTACACCTCTCCTTCCACCACGGTATAAGAATAATTTTTTACATTTGGGTCCGCCGGGATGAAATCATCAATCGCTTCACCTTCTCCCAGATCAGGCAGTTCCATTTCTCGATAAGTACCGCGAATATATTTCACTGCATCGTGAAGCTGGTCGGACAGTTCCAGTCCCTCAATCGGGGCAACGGTAAAGTCCTGCCTGCCGTACTGGATACTTTCTGAAGTCTGTCTGCCTAAGATCATTTCCGGATGGTCAATAAAATAACTATTGATTGCAAAACCATCCTCATTTTCTCCCAAATACACCCAGGATGGTTCAATGTCGATAGGACGATCACGCTTTTGTAAAAAGAGAATATCAGAAACTACCCCCGTGCCGGCGTTGTCCTTGAACGCATTGTTCGGCAAACGGATCGCCCCCAGAAGCTCCGCCCGCTGTGCCAGGTATTTCCGTACTCCTGGATTCTTTGCATCCATAGTGTATCTACTGGTAACAAAGGCCACTATACCACCCGGACGTACCTGATCAAGCGCTTTTGCAAAAAAGTAATTATGGATGTTAAACCCCAGTTTATTATAGGCATGGTCATTGACCTGATATTGTCCAAACGGGACATTACCTATAGCCAAATCAAAAAAGTCTCTCCACTGCGTAGTCTCATACCCTGCCACTGTAATATCTGCTTTTGGATACAGCTGCTTTGCTATCCTCCCACTGATGGAATCCAGTTCTACCCCATATAACCGGGATGAAGACATCCCTTCCGGAAGCATACCGAAAAAATTGCCGACACCACAGGACGGTTCCAGGATATTGCCAGATGTAAAACCCATTTGACCAACTGCTTCATAGATCGCACGGATGACTGTGGGACTGGTATAATGAGCATTCAGGGTTGAAGCCCTGGATGATTCATACTCCGCTGGAGATAGGGTCGCGCTAAGTTCCATATATTCTTTTTCCCAGGATTTATTGTCCGGGTCAAAGGCCTCCTGCAAACCACCCCAGCCCACGTAACGGGAGAGAATTTCCTGCTCTTCTTTGGTAGCCGCACGTCCTTCCTGCTCAATCGCCTGCAAAGTGTGTATAGCATCCATGTTAAAACGGAACTTTTCTTTCGATCCTGCCACTCCCAGTTCATCGTCTGTAATGTGGAAGTTTTCAACAGCTGAAATTGTGGGTTGCGTATGTTCCGGTTGCCTGATATTTCCAGACTGATGGACCGGAACCAATGGATTGCGATCAGTAACTGCCGTATCAGGGATCACTTCCTGGATTTGTGTCCATTCTTCCTCGGTAACAGTGATATCCACTTCATGGGTAGCAGTGCCTGCTCCTATGGTAATGGTATCGCCTTCACGGGTAATGGGCTGTCCGGTCAAATCAAGTTCTGAATCTGGTTGCTCCTCCTGCGTATAAAAACGATCCTCTTTTATAAGCTGCGCAATCCGACGCTGTACCTTCGGCCATGCCAGATCAATGGCAGCGCCTGGAACCGGGAAAGCAGGCATTTCATCCCCGTATTCCATTTTCAGCCATTCGGCAGTATCTTTCTCTCTGGCATGGTTTTTCATATGACGAACAACCTTATGTTTGCTTCCAATATCCCCATTCCATTCCTGAAGCGCAGCATCAATGACAGCCTGAGTATCAGCAATCTGTTCCTGATCTTTTTCTTTTGAACGTGAAAAAGCGGAGACCTGTCGGCTCTCCGCTTCATTAATCGCTTTGATCTGTTCAATTTCTGACGGGAAAAGGCTTTGTGTCAGCTGTTGATCAGCTCTTTCAGGATAATCTCCTCCGCTTGTGCTCTGCAGCTGTTCATCAGCCCCACCCATCTCATCGGCTCGTTCTTTTTCAGCTGCTCCGTCACTCCCGCCGTTTTCATAAGCTCCGTCATCATCTGCTCCAGACGACTGCTCGCTGTCTCGTCGATTTCCTGAAGATGCGGGTACAGCTGTTCCGAGAGAAGAAGCTGGTTGTACAATATCGGATGCTGCTCCTTCAGATAAGTCTTTCTCATTCGCCCATATTTGCCCAGTGGCCTCACCGGCAGCTCGTTCAGTTTCAAGTTCGGAATCAGGTAATC
Organism: Lachnospiraceae bacterium; assembly: GCA_016301965.1. Taxonomy (GTDB): domain Bacteria; phylum Bacillota; class Clostridia; order Lachnospirales; family Lachnospiraceae; genus UBA11957. Next base: position 4,856 of record JAEDOO010000070.1, read on the forward strand.
TCCGCTCTGTGTGTAAGTCAGGTTGTTCTCCATGGTCTTTTCCCCTTTCTTCATCTTTTTCTCGCTCTATATTCTGGATAAGGACACCAATCTGCCGGAGGATCTGCTGGTTGATCTGGCTAACCGCTGTTCCAAGTGCGGCAACCGTTACCGGTGTATTAAAATCAAAGATTGCCATAAAATCCTCATGGTCAAAATACTCTTCCGGCTCCAGACCGCACCTCGACATCAGTGAATATGTGATACTGACTGTAGCAGCTGATTTAAATTGAAGTCCTATGTTAATTTCATCGTACTCTTCCAAAAAGGAACCGTCAACAATGCGGAGGGTATCCTGTTGATTTTCTTCCCAGTATTCATCCACAAAGGTTCCTGCAATATCTGCCAGCTGTTGTGCAAAACCTCCCTGTGCAGGTATTCCATAACGCTGTTCAAGCATATCTGTGACTGGTATGACATATTCCGGCTGCATCACCCACAGATATGGACGCCGTGAATGTTCCCGTTCTCCGGTATCCGAAACATCAAATACATAGCGCAAACGTGGCCGGTCTCCCGAGTCATCCACCAATGCTATCCCTCTGGAGCCACGTTTTACATACCGTCCCATTTTGTGATTCCAAAGATCATATTCTGCACAGGCAGTGGCATCTGGACGCTGCGCATAAATCATCATCTGTTCATGGTACGGGTACTTATAGAGCCGTGATGCCGTGGTAAGGAATGCAGTCCATTCCTTCCAGCTTCTGGTAAGCCTGACTGCCACCTGATCTGACATTTGCGCGTACATCTCTGCTTTATTTGGCATAAATCCCCCTCCTTTCCTGCCAGAAAACAAAAGGGCAGCCAAACAGCCACCCGTTTCAAACTAAAAGTGTTCATATCAGAAATCCGGATACAGCTCCAGTTTTTCAAAAGCATCGTCTGTCATCAATTTCAACTTTTCTATCGCTGAATCAGTCAATCCCATCAGTTCCGTTTCATCCTTTTCCAGATATCTGCGCATATCTTCCAGCGCAGTGATTGCTCCCCTGCGGCTACCGGTGTTGTAAATACATATCAGGTTTCTCTCTTCAAAAGTAAAATCATTCATTTCAAATCTCCCTTTCTGCACTCCTTTTTGACACTGACTTTTCCTTCTTCTGGTCAGGTTTACTTTTCAGCTGCTCCATGACGGATTTTTTCTTATCTTTTTCCTCCCGGTGAACCGCATCTGCTAAGTCCATAAGGGAGACAGGCTGTCCGGAACGTGCCTGTTCTTCCAGTTCTGCGGCTGTAGGCTCCCTTGGCCCGTTATTGATAATACCGTCTATCATCCCATAATCATCTTCCATTGACATTTCCGCAGCTTTCAGATAATTTTCAGGAAAAAATCCGGGAATCTCCCGAAAGCCGATGCTGTCACAGTAATGGCAGGATATCATGCCATTTTGCTTCACAGCAATGATGTCACTGACACTAAGAGAAGGACTGTGATAATCTGCCGGATAATCCAGATTAAATTGCTCATACAGGCTTTCCAGTCTCTGATATGTATCACCTTGTGCATGAAGCTGTCCTGTATAGATCAGGTCATAGTTTACATGTTCCACGGACAAACCTTTTTCTTTCAGCCAGTCCAGGCCCATAAACCGCAGCGGTACCTGTGTATCCCCTTCTTTTATTTGGTAGATAGCGAAGCAATCCCCTTTATAAGCAAGAAATGCCTGTTCCCGCTCATCCTGATGCTGCTGTCTTTCCACAATCCTTTCATGGAAATAAGGGCTTTGCTCCCACTCCTCTTTTGATACAGCGTACAATGATTCCTCTGTCTGTGTCTCAAATTCCTCTGTATCAAAAAGCATTTCCGCATTGCCTCCATCCACAACGGCATAAACAGTATAGTTTTTCTCATACAGTTCCATTGCACGTTCTTTGGAAAGTGGAAGCATGTCCTTATCTTTGTATCCGGCAGCTTCCAATACATCTGAACGCAAATCCGCATCCGGCATGGGATATTCGTCCAATCTCTGTTCCGGTATTTCCGGAAAGTCGATCCGGATTGCCTTCTCTCCATGTTTTTCCTGCATACACACAACGTACTCTTCCAGTGTTCCTCTCTCTTTGGGTGTGATCGGATTGAACTGAACAGAATATCCACCTATACTATGATTTTCTTCGTGAAGGAGGTCATAAAAATCATCTTCAGAAATATCCCCTTCATATCCTACCAGAATATCATAACGAAGAGGTGTCAGGTCACCATACAGATTTCTGTAAACCTCCACCCCAGTAATCTTAATATCATCCCTCAGACCACTTTCAGTAAGGATGTTCTGTATCATATCATCCGCTATTACAGCCACCATACGTTTTTGCTCTGTGAGATTTCCCTGCTCTATCAGAGTATCAAAATCAAATGCTTCCAGCTGTAATTGTTCCAGGTCTTCATCGAAAAGAAGTTCTTTTGCCGCATCCTCCATCGGTATTTCCGGACGGTCCAATTGTCCTCCATCCATCCCATGAAACTCCGCATCAAAAAATGTATAATCATATCCATCCTCACATGTCTGGATCGCCAGATACTTTTCACCTTTATTTATGGAAAATCCAACTTCCTCCCAGGATGTCTGGCCATGCAGGATATCCCTGATCCAGTCTGTCAGTTTCTCTGCCGGTTCTTTTTTCTGTTCTAGGGTATCTTTCTGCTTTTTTTCTTCCACATCATTCAAATCAATTCCCCGTTCTTTGCATATTTCTTTAAAATGCAGGTCAATATCCCGAATCATATCACCGGCTGTTTTATTGATCGTCTCCAGGCTGGCTTTCAGTTCCGCCAGTTCCTTTCCTTTTGACCATGAAGCAATATACCCAAAACTATTCTCACCCGTCTGAATGCCAAAATACTGGCAAACTGCATAGGAAATACTTTCTGCTTCCACTTCCTCAGTACGGCGGTTCTTTCCCTTTGGCGCTTCCGTACTTTCTGCTCCGGCATCGGCGGCCTGCTGGTCTTTTTCATAGTTGTGCAGTTTTGCATGGGCCATCTCATGGACAACAGCGGAAACGGTCTGTACTTCGCTCATTCCCTCACGGATAATAATATTCTGGTCTGTCTTGCTAAAATATCCATCCATGTTCTCTTCAAGCTTATCAAAAGAGATCGGTACTGGAGACGACCGGTGCAATGCTTCCATAAATGCATCGAATTGCCGGACATCGCCAGTCAGGTCACCGGCCAGCTGCGGCAGCGGTTTTCCCTCCGTCTGGCTTACATCAAACACTTTTACCGGCTTGAACATAGAAATCTGGATCTCCTTTTCCTCTGTGATAACGTTTCCGTCTTTATCCAGCATTGGGGCTTTTGTTTCTGGGTCGATCTTCTGCTCCTCAATCTTTTTCTTAAATGGTGCCGGCGCAATGATGGTAATTCCATGTTCTTCTTTTTTTACATGGCGTCCAAACTGGTCCTGCCATCTGTTATAGCCAGCCACTAATGTTGCATCCGGTTTCTGCATATGGATGAGAATCGAATTGTTAAGAGAATAACTGGGAAACCGGGACATTGTGGTAAGATAATTTCTATATTTCTCACTCTCAAATAATTCTTTGATTCCCTGTTCAATACTTTCTGTTATCTCTCTCAGCCGCTCTTTATTAGACACTTTCTTTTCTGCCATTTTTTCCACGCTCCTTTCCTTTGTTTTGGGGATGAAATCCCATAAAAAAAGCCCTGGCCTAAACAGGCAAAGGACCATTCAGACCAGGGCGCAGCGTTATTCTGTTTTGGAATCCTTATTCCTTTTGGGCGGCTTATATCCTCCTGTTTTTGCCCGTTCTCTGGCAGCAATGCGCCGGGCCTCACTGTATGGTTCCCGGATCAGGACGCAGCATTTCGGTACTGTATAGGAATGCTCCTCCTTCTGTCTGATCTGCTCCGGATACTTTTCAGCCAGCTGTGCGAGTTTTTTCAGCAGCCTGGGATCATGGGAGTAGACCTCTGCCATCTGCTCCGCTTGGTTATATAGGATGACGGTTTCCTGTTCAACCAGAGACCGCTTCATTGTTTACCACCCTTTCGGTTATCAAATTCCATCATGAAATTCACATTCTGCCCGTCATCCTCCAG
>JAEDOO010000071.1 GCA_016301965.1 Lachnospiraceae bacterium
TCGTGAGGGAATCATGAATTACAAAATACCGATAGAAACATCCGCCCGGCATCTGCACCTTTGCCGCGAGGATTTTGAACTGCTTTTCGGCGAAGGCAAAGACCTGACACCGGTAAAAGAACTGAGCCAGCCCGGACAGTATCTGGCCAAAGAAAGACTGACCGTAGTCGGTCCCAAAGGAACTTTTAAAAATGTCGGGATCATTGGTCCTTTAAGAAGCGCTACTCAGATGGAGCTGAGTGCCACGGACTGCCGTAAGCTGGGTGTACCTGTAGTCATCCGCCAGTCCGGCGATATAGAGGATACTCCGGGGATGACGCTGGTCAGTGAACTTGGAAGTATTACCAAGGAAAAAGGTGTGATCGTGGCCAAACGCCATATCCACATGACACCGCTGGAAGCCATGCGTATGCATGTTAAGGATAACGAGGAAGTATTTGTCATCACAGAAAGCAACCACCGCTCTCTGATCTACGCCAACGTGGTGGTACGTGTCAGCCGCGATTTTCGTCTGGCAATGCATGTGGACACCGATGAAGCCAACGCTTTCGCGGGAGACGACGATACTTACGGCGTGATTCTCAAGCTCTTTGAGGGCAACTGCTACAACCTGCAGATGTGGGCTGAAGAACTGTTGTGGGGCATCAACCGCTGATTTGCGGCTGCTGCCCTTTTAATCCGTAGGAGGTAAACTATATGAATATACAGGCAATGATGCAAATGAAAAAAGCATGGGACACCTTTAAGGCCAGTCATCCCAAGTTTCCGGCCTTTATGAAAGCTGCCCAGGGTACGCTTCGGGAAGGTACGATCATTGAATTCAAGATCACCACACCGGAAGGAAAAACCATTGAGTCTAACTTAAAACTCAATGCTTCGGATATGGAGTTGATGGACACCATCCGGCAGATGCAGCAGTGATATTTTGACAAATGAGCCATGGGGACAGGTTCCTCGACTCACATGTGAGTCGAGGAACCTGTCCCCATGGCTCGTTCTTGCCTGACTTGAAAAATCCCCCGAATCCTATAACAGAATTCAGGGGATTTCTTATTTACTTAAATACATCAATTAAAGATTTCTTTTATTGAATTATTTGAAGTAAGCCACACCAGACTCAAAGATCTTGATATCCTGCTCACCGTAGATGTTGATAGCTACGCCATCTCCACGACGCTCGCTGTGAGCCATCTTACCCAGTACACGGCCATCCGGGCTGGTGATACCTTCGATGGATGCGTAGGAACCGTTTACATTCCACTCTTCATCCATAGTAACATTTCCGTTCGGATCGCAGTACTGTGTAGCCACCTGGCCATTCTCGAACAGCTTTTTGATCCACTCATCGCTGGCTACGAAACGTCCTTCACCGTGGGAAGCCGGGTTTGTGTAAACCTTGCCTACCTCAGCCTGTGCAAGCCACGGGGATTTGTTGGTCATAACCTTGGTGTATACCATGCGGGAAATATGACGGCCGATGGTATTGAAGGTCAGTGTCGGAGAATCCGCTGTCTGTCCCTTGATCTCGCCGTAGGGAACCAGTCCCAGCTTGATCAGCGCCTGGAAACCGTTGCAGATACCCAGTGCCAGACCGTCTCTCTCGTTTAACAGCTTCATCACAGCTTCTTTGATCTTCTCGTTCTGGAAAGCTGTAGCAAAGAACTTGGCGGAACCATCCGGCTCATCACCGGCAGAAAATCCACCCGGGAACATGATGATCTGTGCATCTTCGATTTCTTTTGTGAAGGCATCTACAGATTCCATGATATCAGCTTCGCTCAGGTTCTTGAAGATACGGGTGCTTACCTTTGCGCCTGCTCTCTCAAAAGCTTTGGTACTGTCGTACTCACAGTTGGTACCCGGGAATACCGGAATGAATACCTTTGGCTGTGCGATCTTGTGATTGCATACGTAGATCTGTCCTTTGGTGTATAGCGGGCTTTCTACCTCATCTGTATCAAGAACAGCTTTTGTCTTGAATACTTTCTCCAGTGTACCCTTCCATGCAGCCAGTGCCTCATCCTCAGAGATCACTACAGAACCATAAGAGAAGGTCTTATCTGCGGTAACTTCACCGATCAGGGTATAAGTGCATGCCAGTTTGGATACATCCTCACCTGCAACCTCCATAACCAGATCGCCCAGACCCGGCGCGAAGAAATCTCGCGGATCTACATTATGCTCGATCTTAACGCCGAACATGTTACCGAAGGCCATCTTGGAAACAGCTGCTGCCAGACCGTGACGATCCAGAGCATAGGCAGCTTTCACGCGACCTGCCTGCATATCCGCATGTACTCTGTCATACAGATCCATAGTCTTTTCGTAATCTACCAGATCATCCTCTGTCTTCGGCAGACGGATCCATACCAGCTTATCTCCTGCATTTTTCAGCTCCGGTGTAACAACATCCTGGATCTTAGCTACATCTACAGCGAAGGAAACCAGTGTCGGCGGTACATCGATATCGTTGAACGTACCGGACATACTGTCCTTACCGCCGATGGACGGCAGACCGAAGCCGATCTGTGCGTCATAAGCACCAAGCAGTGCGGCAAAGGGCTGGCTCCATCTTGTCGGATCTTCTGTCATACGACGGAAGTACTCCTGGAAAGTGAAACGGATCTTCTTATAATCACCACCGCAGGCAACGATACGGGCGATGGACTCTGTTACTGCGTAAACAGCACCGTGATACGGGCTCCAGCTGGAAACGAAGGGATCGAAACCATAACTCATCATAGTTACGCTGTCAGTTTTTCCATTCATTACCGGAACCTTGGCCACCATGGACTGGGTCTCGGTCAGCTGATACTGTCCGCCATAGGGCATAACCACACTGCCTGCACCGATGGAGCTGTCGAACATCTCTACCAGACCCTTCTGGGAGCAAACATTCATGTCAGCCAGAGTATCCAGCCATGCTGCGCGTACATCGGAAATCTCCTCCGGACGAGTCAGCACGTTATCTTTCTTATTCGGAATCTCTACGAATACATTGGTCTCCTGATGAGCACCGTTGGTATCCAGGAATGCTCTGGACAGATTAACGATCTCTTTGCCTCTCCAGGAAAGTACCAGTCTCGGCTCTTCTGTTACAACGGCAACAGCTACAGCCTCCAGGTTCTCTTCTGCTGCGTAAGCCAGGAACTGATCCACATCTTTAGGATCAACTACCACAGCCATACGCTCCTGAGACTCGGAGATGGCAATCTCGGTACCATCCAGGCCGGCATATTTTTTCGGCACCTTATCCAGATCCACACGAAGACCCGGAGCAAGCTCACCGATGGCAACGGAAACACCGCCGGCGCCAAAATCGTTACATTTCTTGATGATATAGGCAACTTCCTCACGGCGGAACAGTCTCTGGATCTTACGCTCTGTGGGCGCATTACCCTTCTGCACCTCAGCACCGCAGGTCTCGATGGAGGAAGTAGTATGTACTTTTGAAGAACCGGTAGCACCGCCGCAGCCGTCACGTCCGGTACGTCCGCCCAGAAGAATGATGATATCTCCCGGATCAGAAGTGAGGCGCTGTACGGCACGTCTCGGAGCAGCACCCATAACGGCACCGATCTCCATACGTTTTGCCACATAGTTCGGATGATAGATCTCTTTTACATAACCGGTAGCCAGACCGATCTGGTTACCGTAGGAGCTGTAACCGGCAGCCGCACCGCGCACCAGCTTCTTCTGGGGCAGCTTACCTTCCATGGTCTCTTTTACAGACTTGGTCGGATCTGCAGCACCTGTTACACGCATAGCCTGGTATACATAAGTACGTCCTGACAGCGGGTCACGGATAGCACCACCCAGACAAGTGGCAGCACCACCGAAAGGCTCGATCTCTGTCGGATGGTTGTGGGTCTCATTCTTAAAGTTGATCAGCCACTCTTCGTCTACACCGTTAACATCTACCGGAACAACGATGGAGCAGGCATTGATCTCATCGGATTCTTCCTGATCTTCCAGTTTGCCTTCTTTTTTGAGCTTTTTCGCGCCCAGAAGAGCCAGATCCATCAGGCAGACAAATTTGTCGGAACGGCCTTTGTACAGCTCGTCACGGTCAGCCAGATATTTCTGGAATGTACCTTCAATGACGTCACGATAATCTCCCTCGCCAAAAGTAACATTCTTCAGCTCTGTGGAGAAGGTTGTATGACGGCAGTGATCAGACCAGTAGGTATCCAGTACACGAATCTCTGTCATGGACGGATCACGTTTTTCTTCGTTCTTAAAATAATTCTGAATATGCAGGAAATCCTTGAAGGTCATGGCCAGTCCCAGAGAATCATACAGTTCTTTCAGCTCTGTTTCCGGCATATCCTTAAAACCGTCAAAGATCTTTACATCTGCAGGCTCATCAAATTTCTGTACCAGAGTTTCCGGTTTTTCGATACCTGTCTCGCGGGAATCCACCGGGTTGATGCAGTGATTCTTGATTGCTGCGTATTCTTCCTCTGTAATATCGCCTTCGATAACATAAGTAACAGCGGTACGGATCACCGGCTGTGCGCTTCCGTCCAGGAACTGCACACACTGTACGGCAGAATCGGCACGCTGATCAAACTGTCCCGGCAGAAACTCTACCGAGAATACTCTTGCTCCGTCTGCTACAGACAGTTCTTCATGATACAGAGTATCTACCGGCGGCTCAGCGAACACACACTGGCAGGCCTTCTCAAATACCTCATCGGACAGATTCTCCACATCGTAGCGGATCAGCTCACGGACACCGGTTACGGATGTGATCCCGAGATAGCTGCTGATCTCATGTTTCAGCTCATGTGCCTTACCGGCAAAATCCGGTTTTTTCTCAACATAGACACGTCTTACTGTACTCATTATGCCTCCTCCTGTAAATGAATATCTTTAAATCGCAGGTTACTGTTTCATTTCATTTGGCTTTATTTTATCACAAGGCATTTCATTAGTAAAGTTAATATGTTTAGTTTTATTTATTATTTATACTTATCAATCAGTCTTATTATTTTCTGTTTTTTCGGGGATAATGTCTGCCATCGCCAGAAAACTCTCCGTTTTCAACATCGCCAGTCCCTGGGCCTCATCCCCCCAGCACCACGAGCTGGTCTCTCGGGGCAATGAACTACATTGGGGACGGTGTTTAAAACACCGTCCCCAACGATCAATTAAGATTTCGTGCAATGGTTTTGATCACCTCATCCATCACAATAGGTTTCGACAAATGCCCGTTCATTCCGGCATCCAAAGATGTCTGTACATCCTCGGCAAAAGCATTTGCCGTCATCGCAATAATAGGGATCGTAACGGCATCCGGGCGATTCTGCAAACTGCGGATGACTTTTGTTGCTTCATAACCGTTCATCTTCGGCATCATAACGTCCATAAGAATCAAATCAAATGTTCCCTGCGGGTTTTCAGAAAATAATCTCACGGCTTCTTCACCATCGGCAGCCCTGGTAATCTGGATTCCCAGTTCTTCCAGCTGAACAATTGCGATTTCCGCATTCAGGTCATTGTCTTCAGCCAAAAGGACCTTCAGGCCGTTCAGGTCAATATTGCCGACAGAGTAATCCTTTTTCTTAACTTCACAGGCATCCGTGATCTCCATAGGCAATTCAACGGTAAAGGTTGAACCAACGCCTTTCCTGCTCTCCACAGAAATCGTTCCACCCATCAGGTCAACATACTGCTTCGTGATCGCCATACCTAAACCAGTACCCCTATACTGTGTCCGGGCACCGTGCTCTTCCTGTGAAAACTCGTCAAAAATATGGTCAACAAATTCTTCTGCCATACCAATACCCGTATCAGCGATCCGATATCGTACATTGATGTGGTGGTCATCTTTCCCAGGATGATAGCTGACCGCATAGGTGACTGTGCCCCCATCGTCCGTAAACTTCACTGCGTTTCCCAGAATGTTTACAAGCACCTCCCTGACACGCACTGCATCGGTCAATACATAACGTATTTCAGGTTCTTCAAGATCGGTTTGGAAGGTAATATTGCGATTGGACAGATAGCCGTACATTATGGTAAGCACCGAATCTGTAACCTCAGCAATATCAACAGGTGTTGGCGTGTATTTGATCTTTCCGCTTTCGATACGGCTGATGTCCAGCACATCATTGATAAGAGCAAGCAAATGGTCAGAACTCTCACTGATTTTATCCAGGCAACTCTTGATCTCAGGCGATGGACTGTGTTTCATAGCAATATTGGTAAAACCGATAATGGCATTCATGGGTGTCCGAATATCATGGGACATATTATTCAGGAAAGTACTTTTTGCAGCATTCGCTGACTCTGCCACCATGCGCAGTTGGTTCAGCTCCCTGTTCGTCTCCTGTTCCACTTTCACCATCTGGCTGCTTCGCTGCACTCTGATAAAACTGATGACCGCCAGCAGCATCAACAGCACCATAGCTAAAATGAAAATTATCCCCGTCCGAATAGTAGAGTCCATCATATTCATGGTGCTGACTGCCACAGAGTCCGCAGGGATCAGAAGCATCAGTTTCATGTCATAGTCATCCAGCGATGTAAGACAATAGTAATACTCCGTCTGATTCAGCAGGATATTCGCAACGGCAATACCGTTCCTATCCAACTGCTCTTTAACGGTGTCAAAACTCTGTCCCTGAACATACTCCGCTTCTTCCAGTGCCTTATAAATATTACGGGCACCAATAACATCGTCATTGTCTGCATCAAAATAGGCTAATGTTCCGTTCTTCTTGATGATATAGGTTGCCGCACTGCCGCCGTAGGTGGTGGTGGTATAATACTGTTTTACGGTTTGGATATCCTTCAGCAGCGCAACATGGGTAAAACGGACATTATTTTCTCCCATCGTGATGGGGGCATCCAATTCCTGCGAAAACACCAAAAAGCTGCCGTCAATATTGTCGGTTTCAGAAACAAAGGTATGCCGCTTTTTACTGTCTAACAGATGGCTGATATCATACCAGATACCTGCAGTGCCATCGCTCAGATACGCTGTACCCTGCTCATCCAGAAGCATCACCCGACATCCATACAAATCCGTACAGAAATCATTTTCCATATGCGCTATGTTATCAGACACATCCTGACTGTTCTTGAAATGATTTCCCTGTGCAGCGTTATTCAGTCCTGCCGCCAGATTCCAATGGGTCTGAAGGCCGCTTTCCAGATTTGCCTGAATCTGAGTTACCATTTCCTCCAGCTGATTGGATCGCTCCTCAATAGTCAACTTCATCAGGGAATTACGCATAAAAGCTATGCCCAACACCAGGGAAATGACCAGAATCATCGCAAACGCAATGGGCAAAAGATATTTAGTTTTTTGTTTTCTCTTTTGCATATAGGTGTTCTCCTCAAATCACTTTTATACGCCGCGTGTCAGCGACCTGCCTGCGTTTTATCGCAGAATGATGTAATCTGTGGGCTCTTCCAGCTGTCCGCCCTGTTCCACCAGACGCTGCGTTAAGTATCCCTCTGCCTTTGGACCGGTCGTATCGACTTCGGAAACTCCCATCTTCTCCATGACATCGGACATATACCAGTCGCGGTCACCATAGATCAGGAAGGAATACGTTGCGCTGCGGTCCAGTTCCTTGCCATCTATGGTCAGAGCGTTGAGTGTATAACCATCATCGTTCTTTGTAATATCCATCTCGAAGCCGCTGGAAACATACAGGGTGCTGTCATTGCAGACTGCGCCACGATTGCCTGTCATCGAGAGTGTCGTTTCCACAAGTGTATAAATCTGATCACCTGTCAGTTCCATAAGGCCTGGCCAACCGCCGTCATTCTTTGCAAGATATGCCAGATCTTTCTGGGAATAGTCGCCACTGTAGATGTCACTGGCTACATAACAGGCCTGCATAAACACCAAATCCACACCGGACAGCACGCGCATGGTATTTGCAATGGCAGAGGCTGCCTGATTGCCGTGTTCCGGGGTAAAATCGTTGGAGTAACTGGTGTCGATATGAGCAACGATCTCAGTGCCGGGTTCTTCTCCCGCCAGCTCCTGATTAAATGCATCCAACGCTTCCTTCGGTGTCTTAACTTCATCGTTCAGGATCATCTGTACGACATCTTTTGAAATACGGAACATATCATTGGATGCCAGACGGATATACAGCTTATTCTGCTCAACATAAGGCTTCAGGTTATCCATCTCAGGCATCAGTTCCAGAGTAACATCTTTCTTATATGGTACCATGTTTTTACCATAAGAGATATGATCCTGTCCCTCCTGATTGACCATAGCTGTCATGATGTCCAGAATCAGCTTTTCACGCTCAGGGTCTTCCATACCATTCTTGGAAGCTGCAATCTGGAAGGTTGGATACGTCAGATACCAGTTATCCTGCTCTGTCTGACCAAAATACGGCATCAAAAGCACTTCGTCTTCACCACGGCCGGGGAATGATATGACATCCGCTCCGGTACCACGGAACATAGCTGCTTTGCCTTCACTAAACATTTCCTTGGGAGTTCTGTTCGGATAAGTTGCATCCTCGGCACTCAGACCAGTTTTTTCTTTGAAATCAAAGAAATTTTCGAAAACAGGAAGCCATACTTCTTCTGAAAGTTCATTCGTCGCGCCGCTCTCATACTGCTGACGCCATTTACGCCCCTCTATACTCTGAAGCATGGGAATCGATGCCCCCTGCAGAACCTCCATACAGGTATAGTCTGCTTCAAAGTCAGACACAAAGCTGCGAATACCCGCCGCCTCGAAAGTCTCGCAGGCAGAGACAAAGCTGGTATAGTCTGTAGGAACAGGTACATTGTACTCATCAAACAAGGTTTTGTTGATGATAATGCCGTCCACCTCTGCGCAGGTGGGAAGCCAGTTCACTGCCCCATCATCATATGTATAGCTATCCAAATAGGAACCATAAAAAGCATGCAAGTCTCTTCATACTTCTTCTCCTTCTTGTAATATGACCTTTACTGAAATCTG
>JAEDOO010000072.1 GCA_016301965.1 Lachnospiraceae bacterium
GATACCGTTGTAAGCATCATGGAAGCAAGTAATGTTACCGAAGTCATTTTCCTGACACTAAATTTCATTCTCTGTTTCCTCCTTTTGTTCTTAGGGCAAATCTCGTAATGACAAGGATGATCATGCCCAAAATAAATAATCCAAAGCTGATCAGGACATCCCTCTTATATTCCTGCATCCATCTGGATTCCACTGCTTTTGCTTTAAATACCTCCCCTTGTTCTGTAGCTTTCAATTCTGTGGTCCGTACACCCCGTACCAGAAGACGGTGTGTATTTACTCCATATGGTGTACAGGTTACCAGCGTACAGTAATCCTGCCCGGGTGTAATCGTCAGCTCTCCCAGTTCATAAGGCAGTACTGTTTTAATCTGGTCTACTTCATATATCAGCTTTTCGCCATAAATATTCAGGATAAAGATATCTCCCTCCTGCAGTTCGATCAGATCCGTAAACATCTTTGCGCTGCTAAGTCCGGTATGGCCTGTAATGACGCTGTGGGTACTGGATCCGCCAACTGGAAGTGACGAGCCTTCCAGATGTCCTGCTCCGGCTTCCAGAGTGTGCTCTGCTGTTCCGTGATATATTGGAAGCGATACTTCAATTGACGGAATGCGGATAAAACCCATTACTCCGTCTTCATTCATGCAGAGCAGTGACCCGTAAGTCTCTGAATAATCTTCCTGTTCCACAAACGGATCCTGCAGACGGATATGTCCGCTGGCAATCATTTCATTGTACTGCCCTGCACGCTCCAACTCTGCTTTTCTCACGGAATCGTCGATTTCGTCCGCTTCCTCCTCTACCGCCTGGACAATGGAGTCTGTCCGGTGCTCAAATACATAATTTGCAATGAACGGGTAGAGGATCAGAGCGGAAGATGCCAGAAAAACCAGGAACATCAGAAGTATCTTTGTGATGCCCCGCTTTTTCATATGGATCACGCCTCTTTTCTGGACTTCTTAGTCAGTACCATCACACCGGCAAATGCAACTGCACATCCTGCAAGAGTGAAAAGGATCGTTCCGTAACCGCCTGTCTGAGGAAGTTCAAAAGTAGAAGTATTCACAACTGTCATATCCACGCGGGCATTTGTGGAATTTATATTCTTTACTGCATCCACGCTCATAGCTGTGGTCTTTCCATCTACTGTCGCACTTGCTCTTTCGCCTGCAGCTTCGATCATGTTCTTATGGGCATTTCCGGTAATGTCCTTGATGTCATAAAGAGTTGTCTGGGAAGGAGTGAAATCATCTACGGTACATTTGATATCGATGGTGATCGGCTCCTTCAGAAGGGAATATCCTGCGGAAGTATGAGTCTCAGTCAGCACATAAGTGTTGGCCTCAAGACCATTGATGATCAGTTTTCCGCTGCCATCCGGTGAAAATACGGTTCCTTCTTCTTCCTTTGCACCCTTTGCTGCGTCAGTTACGTAGTAGATACCATCTTCAGTTTTCTTAGCTGTGATGTAATGTCCGTCTGTTTCATTTTTCAGAACAAAATTAACTTTTGTAGGATCTCCTTTTGCTTTGGAATCTGTAAATTCCTTTTTGATGTTCAGACCAAAAGTATAAACACGGCATCTATCCTCTAAGGTATCGATATAATCCATGCTTGTACGTTTCCAGGTCAGCTTAACATCGTTGGTGTTACCTGCATCTCCAAGGACCGGTGTTGCATCAGAATTTATTGTTGCAGAATATGCAACTACAAGCCAGCACTGGGAAAGGGAAGGATCGATTTCTTTCAGTCCGGCTGCAGTCGGAGCAACTGTCATCTGGTTGTAATCACTGTTGGAACCTTCATAAGTCTCTTCAAAAGCTGAACTTCCATGGCTCCAGGTTTTGATTGCATTTGCAGTATTGTTTGCCCTTGCATCTGCTTCGTTGTTGTAAAAATAGATTGCAGCATCTTTGTTGTAAGTAAGACCTTTGTCCATCTTATCAACAAAGGTATACTGTGTCAGATAAGTAGAACCGGATGTAATCTTCGGCAGGTGACTGACAAAAATATAATCCATCACATCTCCTTCAGAACCGGTAGCAATGTCTGCGTACTCCGCTTTTCCATAGAGAGCAGCGTCATCATGCTGTCTTACCATTTTGTCCAGATCCGGAATGTTGGTCTGGTTCTTCGGATAAACATCCACATCATAGAACCAGTCATCACCTTCGTTATCTGTCATCGGAAGGGAAATAAAAAACGGATCCACAGTGGTATGAACATTTGCAGGAACTTTGGTTTCCACAAACAGATAAAGACCTACCTGTAATCCGGTTGCTGATGTTGTTCCGTCTGCTTTTGTCAGCGGCATTCGTGTGGAACCGCTGGCAGATGCGATATAATCCTCAATGGTATTCTTACCTGCAGTATTGTCGGCAAGAGTATTCGAAAGAGCTTTGTTCAGTTCGTCAGATGTGTGTTTGTGATCCCCTCTGGAATCAGAAAGGCTCAGCGCAGACTCCAGTGCCGGTGGAATATCATACAGAAGTTTCACGTTTCCGTTCACACTCTCCGTATTGATATCACCCACTCTTGCATAGGTAAATTCCACACCTTCGATCACGTAATCCTGCAGGGCTGACTCTGCTCCGGAATCTTTCTTTCCATTGGCTGTGTACTGGTAAATATCGATACCGTCATTGGTCGCTGCAGTCATATCATATTTATGGATGGTGACCGAAGCACTTCTTGAAGTATCAATAATGTCATTTGGTGCTGCCATTACCGGCAGTACGCTGGTTGCCATACATGCTGCACTGAGCATGAATGCACTAAGATTCATAATAAATTTTCTCATGGTCATTATTCTCCTTTAATTATTCTTATGTTTGGAATGCTTTTTCTTTTCTGGTCTCAGGCGAATCAGGATCAGAAGAAATGTAAGCAGGATACAGATTACCGGTACTATTTTCCTGATCAGATTCTCCTGATTGGACAGTTCTTCCTTTTCCAGATCGCTGATCACAATTCCCTGCTCCTGCAGATCCTGTTCGATCAGATCTCTGACTGTGGCTGTTTCATTCAGAGTGGTCTCACTCTCTGTTTCCTTCTCCTCTTCTTCTGCTCTTTCACAGAAAATCACAAGACGGTATTTGGTACCGATAGAAAGATATGGATAACAGGAAAAGAGTGTTACCATATCCTTATCCGGCTGAATCTGCAGGATATCGCATTCTGTGGCATGGATGATCCTTGTTCCGGTCACCTTATAAGTCATGCTTTCCCACAGATTGTTGATATGAACCTCTGACCCAACCTGCAGCTGATCAATATCCCTGAAATACGGGCTGCCTCTGTAACCGCGGTGTCCGGCAATCACGCAGTTGGTATTCGTTCCTCCAACCGGCATGCTGGTTCCTGCAAGTACGACTGCACCCTTACTCATATTTTCTTCTGTGGCTCCTACAAAAAGCGGAAGTTTCAGTTCTATTTCCGGAATTTCGATATAACCGACTGCCGGAGATCCGTTATTCAATGCTGCAATATCCACAGGGGACTGACGGAATGTCCAGGCATCTGTGATCTCCTGTTTTTCTTCTGCCAGATGAATGTTATAATCCATCAGGGCTCTCCACAGATCCAAAGATGACAAATCAGTTTCCGGTTCAGTCTCCTTGGCCGGATCTAATGTTTCATCCGGAACATATTCAGATACCGCAGAACCTTCCTGACTATGCTTCTGCCTGTTTTCCTGCTGTGAGATCTCCGTGATTACTTCAATCTCCTTCATCAGCCTCCATTCCCGGTAATCCGGATACAGATAAATACCAAGACCGATCACCAGAGCCAGTATACCGAATATCTGTTTCCATATTCTTCTCATTTCCTCACTCCGTTACTTTCATACTTTCCGACATACAACGCCTCCATCTCCTTTCTGCCATCATGGTATCTATGTAAACACTTTTAAAGTGGAGTTTTCGCTTATATGCATTTCAGTCCCTTTCCGGGAGTCAGCTCATAGGCGATGGGATCTCCTTCCACCGAGAGAAGAGAATATTCGTGAAAAAGCCATCTTTCTTCAAATGCAGATTCATCCTCCCACTCCAGACACAGAAAGCTGGATACACAGCTGTTAAACCCAGCCCTCCAGGCCTTTGACTGAAAACAGTCTGTTCCGTCCGACTTTTCGATCACCAGGATGGCACACCCGGTTTCTTCTGCCAGATCTGAAAGCTTCTTGATGATCGGATATACGGCACCCGGATTATTTACCAGCCCCTCTTCCTTTTCCAGATAGGAAGAAAGCGGATCAATGATCATCAGGCTGATTCCTTCTTTCCGGATGATTTCCTTCAGGCTGTCATCCGCAAGTGTGATAGGGATGTTGTCATTGATGATCAGGATATCCTTCAGGTTTGCTCCTGCCTCTTTCAGTTTGGGCTTGATCACCGCTGACAAACGTTCCTCTTTTGTCAGATACAGGCATCGTCCTTTCTCCGGCTTATCACCCATACGATCCATCTTTGCTTTTCCGGTTACCGCTGCCATAAGCTTGATTGCCAGCATCGTCTTTCCTACCGACTCCTCACCGTGCAGAAATGTAACTCTTCCATACGGAATGTATGGATCCCACAGCCATCTGGTCATTACCTCTTCTAAATCCTCTGCTACACAAAAATGTCTGTTTATCATTTCGTTTTTCTCCTTTCGCAACAAAAAAAGAGCAGTACAACACATATTTCTACGCACTGTACTGCTCTCATCATTATTTTTCTTTATTCAGTTGTATCTGTTTCTTCTGCCTCTTCAAGTTCCATCCGGATCACAACCGTCTCATCTTCTGGAGATGGTTCATAGACCGGATGCAGTTTTTTCTCTACATGATATCTGTTTTTCTCGCTGGCATCCGCTAAAAGCCGGTAATTCTTATGCTTTGTAATATCGTATTTGTCAGAAAAGAATGGTCTTGTTCCACGGATCTGCAGGATACATTTTCCACCGTCCATAACTGCCAGTTCGTCCTCTGTCATCAGCTGTTTTCCCAGCTTTTGATAATTCAGACCGTAAGACTTCTGGTTGCTTCTGGTTTCTGATGTATTATACAGATCGATAGTCTCTTTTCCAAGAATCTCGCTCATTTCTTTTAATGTTGTCTTCTCCTTACCGCCCAGAAACAGGGTGGTATCACAATTGCCGACTACGGTATCCGCGGCATCTTTGTATATGGTTTTCAGCTGCGACTGTGCCTGCAAAATAATAGAAGCAGAGATTTCCCTGCTTCGTATGGTTGCAATCAACTTATCAAATTGTGGTATCTGACCGATGTTGGCGAACTCATCACAGATCACGCGGACGTGAACCGGAAGTCTTCCGTGATAAACATCATCTGCCCTGTCACAAAGCAGATTGAAAAGCTGTGACTGCAGCATGGCAATCACAAAGTTAAATGTTGTATCGGTATCCGACATGATCAGAAATAATGCTGTCTTTCTGTCTCCGATCAGATCCAGTTCCATCTCATCATAGGACATGATCTCACGAAGTTCTGCAATGTCAAAGGATGCAAGTCTCGCACCACAGCTGACAAGAATACTTTTCGCTGTCTTGCCCGCAGCCATCTTATATTTTTTGTACTGCCTTACCGCAAAGTGCTCCGGCTCTTCCTCCTCCAGCTCTTCAAACAACAAATCCACCGGATTTTTATAATCCTCATCCTCTTCCTTGACCTCTGATTCATTTAACAGATCCAGAAGTGTGGAAAAGTTCTTTTCATCTTCATTGCCCTCATACCAGATGAATGCAATCAGGGCTGTATACAGCAGCTTTTCTGCTTTGTACCAGAAATCCTGATTTTCTTTTTCGCCTTCACCCTTTGTATTTGCCATGATAACGGTAACCAGCTTCAGGATGTCCTTCTCTGACCTGAGATAGGCAAACGGGTTATAATGCATGCTTTTTGAGAAGTTGATGGTATTTAAAACCTTGATATCATACGGTTCATGTATCACTCTGCCGTTTTTATCCTTCACAATCCGGCCGCTTTCATCTCTCTTCGGCGGACCCTTTTCCAGCATGCAGCCAACTTCTTCGATCAAAGTTCCTTTCGGATCCGTGAGGACATATGAGCAGTTCATCTGCATCACTGATGGTTTCACAAAGAACCTCGTCTTACCGGAACCGGAACCACCTATGACCAGTATATTCTTATTTCTCGCATACTTGGGGTTCTTCGGTCTGCTCTCCATTGTAAGACTTTCCGTTGCTGTCAGCGGAATATTCATCCATGGATCATCCGCCTGATATGGACGGATATCTTCCGGCGTACCCCACCTTGCCGAACCATATTCTACTCCTTTTCGAAGCTTTTTGCTATCCAGTTGTTTCTGCCAGATCAGTAATTTTGCCACGACCGCACATCCGATACCCACCATAATATCCTTTGAATTCAGGCTCGGCACAAGCCCCAGGACCTTATCGGAATGCTCCATCACATACAGGATTTTCTCTCCTGCAGTATTTCCAGGGCTCAGCCGGTAGAGCAGTGATGCCCGGTCAGACAGAAGAAATACAAACAGATAAGGCAGATTTAACATCAGGAACTTCTTCATGTCCCTGACTTCAAATCTGCCTGTCAGTTTTCTTATCGCCTGCCGAATCAGGGCTAATCCCGGCAGTGCAGATGATTTCTTCTTTTTCTTTGACAAAGATCATCTCACCTGCTGTCTGTTTTTATCTCTAGCCTTCTTCTGGTTTTTCGCTGCTGCCCTGTACAGTGCCAGTTTCTTACGGATACCAACTCTGTTCTTATTCTTTTTTCTAAGCTGTTCCCCGGTAAAATCTCTAAATGCTGCATCTATGGCAGCCCTGTCCCTTCCTTTAAAAAATACCAGATATACCGGTGGATCCTTACTCTTATCTTTTTTTACAGCATAGTTAATACCATATTTTCTTGCATATTTTTCGAACCTTTTCAGCTCTTTATTTGCAATCTCATAATTCTCCATACCGGCATTCTGCTTTGCCAGATCTTTTACTTTGATTCTCCCCTGAGGGGGTTCTCTTTTCTTTGCCAGCTTTTCCTGCTGTTTCTGTGCCTTTTTGCTGCGGTGGTTCTGCTGTCTGGACTGCAGATACTTCTCCATCATCCGGCGCATAATGTCCGCCGAAAGCCTGACCGTTTGCACCACAAAAGTCACCGTTTTATTTGTAACTTCTTCCTGCATGTAAGCTGCTCCTTTCTTTCCGATTCTGATTTAAAAATTATACTTGCAATGAAATCACCCCCTTTCTACTGCAGTAACTGATGAAACACTTCTCTTTTTTTCAAATGCTCTCCTCCACGCATATCCTGCCCTTCAAAACAAATAGGAATGCACATTTCAAACAATCTGGAATAAATACGCTGATGTTCCTCATCCATCTCAGGATCCGTCATTTCTTTATAAGAAATATTGGTGGTAATGATCAATGGCAGCTTGGTACAGTATCTGCGGTCAATCACGTGATAGATCATCTCCATAGCAAACGAGGAATTCCTCTCTATTCCAAAATCGTCTATGATCAGAAGAGGATAAGACACCAGATGCCCGATAAACTCATTTTTCCCTTCAAATCTTGAATTCAGTTCATTCAGTATTTTGGAGAAATTTGTCATCATGACACTGATTCCCTGCTCCATAAGAGCATTGGCTATGCATCCGGCAAAGAAACTCTTTCCGGTTCCCACTTCTCCCCAGAGAATGTATCCAATATTCTTTTCTTTCATCTGCGGCCACTTCTGCACATAGGAATACGCCAGCTCCATCTTAGAGTTCCTGCCATTATCATTATCAAAGCACCATTCATAGAATCTTTTTTCTGTAAGACCTACAGATTTCAATGCATGCACCTGCAGAGCAAATTCCTTTTTTCTCTGCTCTTCCTGTATTCTTTTCTGTTCTGCCTGCTCACAGTCACACAGGCATCTGACCCGGAATATTTTTCCGAGCATGGAATATTCATTTTCCCTGCGTTTTCCGCAGACCTTGCAGCACCGGAAACCAGCTTCATCCAGATATTCCTCTGAAACATTGCCGTTATCAGATACCTGATCTGCTTTTTTCTGCAGAAAATCGATCACCTCAGTTTCTGTCATAAACTTGCTCCTTCCGGAAAACTGTAATTGCGTTTTTTCTTCTTTGTTTTCTCTTTATCTGCCCACATACAGATCGTTGCAAAATGATTCTGATAAGTCCTCCCTGTTGATGCCATATATTTTGAAAGACTCTCGATCCAGTACTCCCAGTCATAGGGGAACATCCTTTTCAATTCGTCCAGCTCCTGTTTCACAAGGTGGACATTATGAAACGAACCATACACAGGAACAGAATCACTGTAACTTGTTCTATCTGTCTTGTTCTTATCTGTATTACTATTATTAGTATTATTAGGGTGTTTTTCGTGGAGGTCTTGACCTCCTATCTGTGGAGGTCTTGACCTCTTTTCTGTGGAGGTCTTGATCTCTTTTTCATGGAGGTCTTGACCTCCATTCTGTAGAGGTCTTAAATAATCCTCATAGAATTTTTTTACATAGATTATATTTGGATACCCCTGTCCCTGACGCTTTCTTTCAATCAACCCGATTCCTTCCTCGGAAGTATCCAGTTCACTGAGTATCTTATAAACATAGCTCTCCGACCGGTTCAAAATTTCCGCCATTTCTTCTACTGTAAAAATGATGTAGACCCTGTCTTCTTCATCCACCCATCCATTTCTGCGGGACATATCCATTCGATCCAACAGCAGTCCGTACAATACTTTAGAATCTGTGGATATTTTATTGAACTTCGGATCAGTAAACAGTATCTTTGGCATCCGGAAAAAAGCAAAGCGATCTGACTCCCCACTGTGAAAGTAGTCATAATAGCGCAT
>JAEDOO010000073.1 GCA_016301965.1 Lachnospiraceae bacterium
TGCCCGGTTTGCAGAAGAACTCCAGCTCCATCTGCTCAAACTCACGGGTACGGAAAGTAAAGTTACCCGGTGTGATCTCGTTGCGGAAAGATTTACCAATCTGTCCGATACCGAAAGGCAGTTTTTTACGGGATGTACGCTGTACATTTTTAAAGTTTACGAAAATACCCTGAGCTGTCTCCGGACGAAGATATACGGTATTCTTTGCGTCCTCAGTAACACCCTGGAATGTCTTAAACATCAGGTTGAACTGACGGATATCGGTAAAATTGTGTTTACCGCAGGTCGGGCAGGGGATCTGATGTTCAGTGATAAACGCCATCATCTCTTCCTGAGACCAGGCATCCACGCTGCTCTCCAGCTTGATTCCCTTTTCTTCACAGAAATCCTCAATAAGCTTATCTGCACGGAAACGCTCATGACATTCCTTACAGTCCATCAGCGGATCAGAGAATCCGCCCAGATGGCCGGAAGCCACCCATGTCTGCGGGTTCATCAGGATAGCACAGTCCACACCTACGTTGTAGGGATTGGCCTGTACGAATTTCTTCCACCATGCCTTTTTTACGTTGTTTTTGAGTTCGACACCGAGGTTACCGTAATCCCAGGTGTTGGCCAGTCCGCCATAAATTTCGGAGCCCGGATATACAAAACCTCTGGATTTTGCCAGGGCAACGATTTTGTCCATTGTCTTTTCCATAATAGTGTTCTCCTTTATTTGTATACAGATGTCTCTGCATATCTATTTACTTATAAATCACATACACAGGATTTGAAAGAAGGAATCCAGTGCTGTTTTCTTCCAGAGAAGCCTTAACTTCTTTTCCGGAAATAATTTCCAGTGAATTACTGCAATACAGGATCCTTCCCGGAAGCTTTACACTGAGAGGTTCCTGAAACACCAGCACAGTACATGCATCACCTGCATTCAATACCTGCGTACGGTCTACCGCTTCGCCGTCTGCTGTTTTAAACTCTCCTTCCAGCAGATATCCGGCAGCCTGACACTGTGCTACCGTTCCCTGAAACAGAATAACCTGATTATATTCCGCATACGAGGCCAGATCCTGGTACGTCATCTTTACCGTCACTTTCGTCTCTTTCGTCCGGATGCTGTTCAGTTCTATTTTCTGATCATACGCCTTGATTTCTGTCTCAATCTGCTCCTGCAGCTCTTTTTTATCGTATTGCTCCTGATCCCATTCTTCCACGATGGTCTGGGTAAGCGCACCCTTTTTATTTAAAACAAGTGAACTGGAATCTGCGGGTGCACTGCATCCTGTCAGAGCTACGGAAAGAATGAAAATCGGCAGCAAGGCTCTCTTTATCAGCTTCATATTTTGCCTCTCCTCGCCTAATCTTTGATATTATACCCTTAAACTTCTCTCAATGCAACACAGTTTCCAGGATTTCTTTGCTTTTCAATCTCTGATCAATGTATCGCTGCATATGACGGTTCATAACCATTTCAAGCTCCCTTAGCACCTCTTCATCCACAGTAAAGGTAAACAGCTTCGTCAGTGGTGCGGTCACGATGTACTGCATCGTATATACCAGACTTTCCCCTACGTAAAGTCCCGGGGATTCTTTTGGATATGCCAGGCCATCCAGACAATCTCTGCAGATCATTCCCCCCTCAGCCACATTATATACCACAAGATTTTCCCTACTTCCGCAGCGCACGCAGGAAAACACATCCGGATATTCCCCGTTAATGGCCATAGCCCGAAGTTCGAAAATCCGGCGCACCAGCCGATCATCCAGCTTATCGTTTTCCAATGCCCGGCAGGACAGATACAGAAGATTCAGCATATCTTTATCTGCTTTTCCTTCTCTCCCGTAATAATCAGCGATTTCCAGAAAATAAAAACCGTAATACACCCCGGGGAACTCTGCCGCAAGTTCTGTGAAATACTGCATCACACTAACCTGTGTCAACGTATAGGCACTGCGCCCTTCGTACACCGTAAACTGTCCGAAAACGAAAGGATTGCAGGCCGCCATCAGCGGACTCCCCGTTCGTCTGGCTCCGCGGGCAAAAGCTGTGATCTTTCCCCTCTCCTTTGTCAGAAGTACCAGACGCTTGTCGTATTCTCCCGAAGGCGATGCCGCCAGTACAATCCCGGTCACTGTCAGTGGTTCACTCATAGCTGTATCAAATATCCTTTTTGTTATATCCGAAATTTTTCATCTGTATATCGCTGTCACGCCAGTCTCTTCGCACTTTGACCCAAAGTTTCAGATTAACTTTCTGCTCCAGCATATGCTCGATCTCGTAACGGGCATTCGAACCAATCTTTTTGAGCATGGCGCCCTGTTTGCCGATAACGATACCTTTATGAGACTCCCGTTCACAGATAATAGTGGCTTCGATATCCACCATACTGCCATCTTCTCTCTCTCTCATTTTGTCCACCGTCACTGCGATACCGTGGGGAATCTCATCCTGCAGTGCATGCAGAGATTTTTCCCGAATAACCTCCGCCACGATCTGGCGCATCGGCTGATCCGTTACCGTATCCTCGTCATAATACTGCGGCCCATAGGGAAGGAAATTTAAGATCGTATCGATCACCATATCTGTATTGATCTTTCGAAGCGCAGACACTGCCAGCATATCATCAAACTGGCAAAGCTTACGGTAATTGTCCAGGAAACCGGCGATTTCACTTTTTTTCACCGTATCTGCCTTATTCATAACCAGAATCACAGGGCATTTGGCTCTGGAAAGCTGTTCTGCAATATGACGCTCTC
The DNA here is from genome assembly GCA_016301965.1 of Lachnospiraceae bacterium. Taxonomy (GTDB): domain Bacteria; phylum Bacillota; class Clostridia; order Lachnospirales; family Lachnospiraceae; genus UBA11957. Next base: position 2,755 of record JAEDOO010000073.1, read on the forward strand.
CGGCGCCGATATAATTGGTGGGTTCTACCAGCCAAAGCACCAGATCCACATCATTTAAGGTTTTCTCTGCCACATTCACCATATACTCGCCCAATTTGTTCTTTGCCTTATGTATACCCGGCGTATCCAGAAAAATGATCTGCCCACGCTCGCAGGTATACACTGTCTGGATCCGGTTCCGGGTAGTCTGGGGCTTGTTAGAAGTGATGGCGATTTTTTGTCCGATCAGGCGGTTCATCAATGTAGATTTTCCTACATTTGGCCGTCCCACTATGGCTACAAAGCCGGATTTATACTGTTCTTTTCCCATTCGTAACTACTACTGTCCTTCCTATACTTGTTCACAAGTACTGCCAAAAACGCATTAACCAGTTCTATTATGAAAGCTGCGTATCGCAACTACAAAAGATTTTCCGCCCGTTCAAACACATTCTCTGCACCACGAATCGCCGTTTCACTGCCCACGACACAGATATTGTTCTGCCCCATCACAGAGCGCACAAGATCTGCCAGCCTGCGGATATCCTCCGGCTGTGCCGAAAGAACCTCATCCCGCTCTTTCTGGATCATCTCCTGGGTTATTCCGCTCAGATACGCTGTCATAGATACATTTCCTAATGTATTTGGCGTCATTGGAATATCCATCTCACTGATCGCTCCGATAATATATTTGTCCATGGTGCGCTCATCTGCATCAAAATTCGCAATAAAGTTCGCCGCCTGATCAAACACTTCCAGAGAAGATTCCAGGTTGGGATCACGATAGGTCACCATATAGGTGTCTCCATTGCGGCGATAACCACTCATGCAGCCATAGGCACCGCCTTTTACACGGATATTATTCCATAGATATTCATACCCCATCAATACCTTCAGGATCCGCAGCGCTCCCGTATAGGCATAGCCCTCCTTACAGAAATTTCCGCATTTTGCTACATACTGCACCTGTCCGGCTGTGATCAGGCCCTCTCTCACCGGATAAGGTTCCCACTGTTGTGCTCCTTTGCGGACCACATCCGTGTACAGAGCATCTTTCAAATGACATACCTCATCCTCAATGCCCTCGTAACCCTCTTCGTCTGCCGTAATGCTTACGATTAGATTTTCCGGACGGAAAATGATCTTCATAAGTTCCAACAGATGCTCTGTCACCTGTTTCTTTTCCTCTTCGAAATGCTCATCCAGCTGTTTCACAAACCGGGCATAGGCGACACCGGCAATTCTTTCCTGGAAGGAAGCCATCTTTGAATATCCTGCATTTGCCCGCAAAACAGCAGTGCCATTTCCCGAGGACACCAGAGATTCCTGCAGACGGGACTTCTGTTCGTCCAGAATTTCTTTCAGACGTCGTGTATCGGTAAGATCCGAAGTCAGAAGGATTTCCCGGATCATACGAAACAGAAATTTTTTCTGGCTATACAGCCCTTTGGCCCGTATCCCAAACATCTTCCGCCCGCACCCTTTTTTGGCATCTTCAAACACCTGGATACCGCACCGGATGCCGCCGGAATACGCATTGATCTCATGAAATAATTCCCCGTAACTGTAATGTTTTGTACCAATATATCCCAGAACCGATTTCAAAAGGCCAAGATAGGGGATCAGATCATCCGGTACGGCATCCAGCGAAAACAGAAGCTGAATATAGGCAATCTTATTTGTAAAGATATTGTGCTGTACAATGGTAGTGCCATTGACCATATTTACCGCATTTCTGATCGTATACGCTTCTTTTCCAATGTCCGAACGTTTCAAAAGCGGAATACAGGCCAACGCTTCCAAAGAGTCTTTCTCATCCTGGTACACTTTCAGGGCCTTCGTATCCTCCATGATCTTTTCCAGCTCTGTCCGTGTCAGACCTGACTTATAATCCTCCAGCTGTTTTTTCAGCGCCTGTGTCTGCAATGCCTCCAGTCCTCTTTTCGGAATACCAGTGACCACTGCCACATGGGCATTTTTCAGAAAATACCGGCGAATCAGGTCTTCAAAATATCCCTCCCGGGCTTTTTCTCTCAGACTTTCAAAAATATGAAGCTGTTTCAAATAAGCAAACGGATTGGCATCGTCATACAGCCATCCCGCAAACATATCGATGCCGAGGATCAGACCCTTGGGATAGGAAGAGAAATCTGCTTCACGAAAGCGGAACTCAAAATAATTAATGCCTGAGATCAATGCCTTATGAGAAATTCCCTCATCGGCGATTTTCTCCAGCTCATCCCGGATCAATTCCACAAAGCGTTCCTTTTTGTTTTCGTCTGCTTCTTTTACCATAATGGAGAAAAACGGCTGGAGAATACCATCTTCATAACTGCTGGATACATCCGAGCCGATGCCCTCGTCCAGAAGCCGCTGTTTTAAAGGAGCTCCCGGCGCAGACAACAGTACATAATCCAGGATCTGCATGGCTATATTCAGTTCCACATTGCTGCTGTCCCCCACAACCATACTATAGGACAGATAAGCGTTATTCTTCAGCGGGTCATCGTCAAGTACCGGATAGAACAGTTCTTTCTCCACCGGTGCCGCAAAAGCCTGCTGCATCGGTATCTCAGAGGATATATGCGCACTGTCAAAATGGCTCAGATACTGCTCATCCATCCAGCGAAGCTTTTCTTCCATATTCATATTACCATATAAATAAATATAGGCATTGGACGGATGGTAATACGTTCTGTGAAAATCCAGAAATTCCTCATAAGTAAGCTCAGGGATCACTTTCGGGTCTCCGCCTGACTCCACACCATAAGGTGTATCCGGAAACAGTGTATTAAAGATCTCCCTCTCTATCACCTCATCCGCCGAAGAAAACGCCCCTTTCATCTCATTATAAACAACACCATTGATCTTCAGCGGAGCGTCCAGACTATCCAGCTCATAATGCCATCCTTCCTGTCGGAATATCTTTTCTTCTTTATAAATATTCGGATAAAATACAGCATCCAGATAGACATGCATCAGGTTCTGAAAATCCTGATCGTTACAGCTGGCTACCGGAAACATGGTTTTGTCCGGGTAAGTCATAGCATTTAAAAAAGTGTTTAAGGATCCTTTCACCAGTTCTACAAAAGGATCCTTCAACGGAAAATTTTTTGAACCGCACAGAACGGTATGCTCCAGAATATGCGCCACACCGGTACTGTTTTTCGGCGGTGTACGAAACGCTATATTAAATACCTTGTTGTCATCCTCGCATTCCAGAAGCGCCACTCTGGCACCGCTCTTTCTGTGACGCAATAATGACCCTCGGGCCCGGATATCCGATATATTTTCACACTGCAGAAGTTCATAAGATGACGGAACTGTAAATCCCGGCACCGCTGCTCCTATCGTATCATGCATTATGCCTGTTCCTCCGTTTTATCCTGGCAATACAGGTCAGTAAGTTTTTCCATAAGTTCCTTATTGCTCTGATACCAGGTAGTAAAATCACTTTCTGCCGACTGTACCATGGCACCAACAGCCATCAAATACTCAGCAATATTCTGCTGGGGCATGATCCCCAGATCTTTATCTGCATCCATATGCAGTTTTACCCTGCAGTAACGTCCCGGATTTCTCCCCTCTGGTGTTTCAGACTGTGTAACAAACACCAGATCCTCTTTTGGCACTGTATGACAGCACCGCTCACATCCCGAGATTGTAAAAGTGGGCAATACCCCATCATAAAGACGAAGTTTTCGCATTTCTTTTAACAGTACGCTCACAAACACCTGCGGATCTGCCGTTCCATGGACACAAAGACCACACCGGTCACTGACATTGCTTCTCTCCGCCCGGGTAAAAGCAGCTTCTGTCATGGCATCCAGGGGATTATGCACTTCTTCTGCCAGCAGATTGCAGACAAACATATTCATTCCGCGGTCCATACGAAGCACAATATTCTCATAGCCGTCAATGGCCTTTCCCAGCTTCATCCAGAAAGCAATAGGGACAATGCCGCCAAAATGATGGCATTTCACCGCATACAGATCCTCCTGCTTCTGTTTAATGATCCGGGGACCGCAGGTAAAGTTTCCGTTACCCGTCTTTTTCACCTCAACTGCCGCAATTTCCACCGGTTCTCTCTGGACATCATCCAGCTCTCCCATAGTCTTCCAGAAGGCTCCTCTATAAGTTTCTCCCGTCAGACCGGTATTATACAACTGCACAGCCACCTGCAGATAAGAAAGAAATCTTCCCGCTTCTGTCTTCTGCGCCAGCGTGAAAAATTCTCCCTTCTCATCCCTCACAAGTACGCGAAATGTTTTTTCCGCCTGGGCCACAAAGATCATGTCGCAGTCAGAAGCTTCACAAAGATCCTCTTCCTGACCAGCAAAGTAAAACTTTAAAATGCCGTGTTTACTCTGCACCTTTTTTTCCTGTCCTTTAAGAAACTCTCTGGCTTTATCCGCGAAAGGACGTACATCGAAAGCTTCCTTCTCCTCACCGCCGGCCAGAGCCGCCGAAAAGACTTTGATTTTATCCCGAACATAGGCACCCTGACAGGGAATACCGGCCGCATTTGCGTCCGCAAGCAGCCCGTCCAGTGCTTCTTCCTTCAGATTCCATACTCGCACATGACCGTCTCTGGTCAGTGAAGTTTTGTTGATCTTATATTTACGGATACTGTCCGCCATAAAATTCAGGTTTTCCGGAGTCATTGCTCCAAAAAACCTCAATTCCACTACAAGTCCGTTCCCGGGCTTACAATAATATCCTTCCCGTTCTTCTATTGCCATTGTTTTCCTCTCCGCCCTGCAGGCAGGGCTGTAACTTGCCGTATTTGCGCCAGGATTTTCCCGGGTGCTGTCACATATTCTATATGTTCATATTATTCCGGATGCTGTCATATCCGTCATCTATGCGCATCTTTTTCTTAATACGTTTACACAACCCTGTACATCTTCTCATAATATGTCTGGTATTCTCCCGAAGTCACATGTTTCATCCATTCCTCGTGTTCCAGATACCAGTCGATGGTCAGCACGATACCTTTTTCAAAAGGTGTCTCCGGATACCAGCCAAGATCTCTTCTGATCTTTTCCGGATCGATACCGTAACGACGATCATGGCCCAGGCGATCCTCCACATGGGTGATCAATTCTTCCGAAATACCATCATCCTGAAGCCGGTCATGCAGCTGCTCGATGATCGTCTTCACAATAAAAATATTCGGCCGCTCATTGTGTCCGCCCACATTGTAGACTTCCCCATCTTTTCCATCATTAGCCACCATATCGATGGCCTTGCAGTGATCCTCCACATACAGCCAATCCCGGATCTGCATACCATCGCCATACACCGGCAGGGCCTTATGATGACGCACATTGTTGATCATCAGCGGGATCAGCTTCTCCGGAAACTGATAGGGGCCGTAATTGTTGGAGCAGCGGGTAATATTTACCGGCATACCATAGGTATCATGAAATGCCTTCACAAACAGATCGGCGCTGGCCTTACTGGAAGAATAGGGGCTGTGCGGATCCAGCGGTGTGGTCTCCATAAAAAATCCCTCTTTTCCCAAAGCTCCGTACACCTCATCCGTGGATACCTGAAGATACTTTTTCCCTGTTTTCCATGTACCCTGATCATACCACGCTTCTTTTGCGCATTGCAGCAGATTGACCGTACCCAGCACATTCGACTGAACGAATATCTCCGGATTGCGGATACTTCTGTCCACATGACTCTCCGCAGCGAAATTGATCACCACATCAAAATCGTATTCACTAAACAGTCTGGTCACCAGCTCCTTGTCACAGATATCTCCCTGGACAAAGACATGGCGCTTGTCGTCCAGCCATTCCCGGATATTTTCCAGATTTCCTGCATAAGTCAGCTTATCCAGATTGACCAGCAGAATATCCTCATATTTCTTTAACATATAATGCACAAAATTAGAGCCGATAAAACCGGCACAGCCTGTAATCAGATATCGTTTCATACTATCCTCTTTTCTCTTCATTATTAAAAATGCATACAAATGCCAATATACCGATTATAGCGAATTACCGGCGACAAATCAACCCATAAGGCATGGATATGAGAAGAGGCTGCACCGGATTGGCGGGTCCGCGGGAAGGTATATAAACTTC
>JAEDOO010000074.1 GCA_016301965.1 Lachnospiraceae bacterium
AGTATTCATACTCTGGATACCTGGGTACGTTTTGCCATCGAAGCGGAAAATTGCGAAATGTTTCTGCAAAAGATCCAAAAGCAGAATACAGGTATATAGCAGAACTATCAGATCGATGCAGATAGAAAACGCATTACAAGACAAAATATAATAAAAACATTTCAAACACGGCAGAGGCGACGGTGAACCATCACCTCTGCTGTTCAAATCAGGCTCGATTCAGAACAAAATATCAATCGTAAATGAAAAACGCAGGGGAATTCTATAATTTTGACACATTCTATTGTGTTTTGGTTCTATCTTTCCATTGGTGAAATCCTTATAATTGTGATATGGAATGGGCAAATCATCATATTTTGGAGTCAGCTGACATGAAAATTGAATTTGGAAAAGAACCGGATATTGAGAAGTGGATGAATCTTGTAAATAAAGTGAAAAGCAGTTTTCCTGGATTGGAGACAAAGGAAGCATTGGACGATCACAGACAGACTGTTCTCAATTTCATGCGTACGGCATCTGCCATCTGTGCAAAAACAGAGGATCAGATCGTTGGGGTACTGTTGTTCTCAAGAAAAGATAATATGCTTTGCTTTTTGGCTGTGGATGAAAAGTATCGAAGGCAGCATATTGCTGAAAGAATGGTTGCCTGTATGCTTTCTTGTATGAATCCTGAAAAAAAGGTTATTGTCACCACTTATCGAGAGGGTGCACCGGAAGGGCTTGCGGCCAGAGCATTTTATAAAAGACTGGGGTTTGTTGAGGGAGAGCTCACAGAAGAGTTCGGGACTCCGGTTCAGGAGTTTGTATTGAAACGATAAATCACATTTGCACAGGAGGACATATTATAATGAAACGCTTAGTCATTTACATACATGGCAAAGGAGGAAATGCAGAGGAAGCAAAACACTATCAGCCTCTTTTTGCCGAAAGTGATGTGATTGGTTTTGATTATCAGTCGAAGAATCCCTGGGAATCGAAAATCGAGTTTTCTCATTTTTATGATATGCACAGTAAGGGATACGATGCTGTTATTTTGGTTGCAAACAGCATCGGGGCTTTTTTCGCCATGAGTTCGCTTGCAGAGAAGAAGATTTCTCAGGCTCTGTTTATTTCTCCTATTGTGAATATGGAGAAACTGATCATGGATATGATGCTGTGGTCGAAGGTGACAGAGGATGAGCTGCAGAGTAAAAAAGAGATTTCTACAGCCTTTGGAGAGACCCTGTCCTGGGAGTATCTGTGCTACGTGCGAAAGTATCCGATCAAATGGCATACTCCTACACATATTTTATACGGCGGAAAAGACAATATGACTTCGAGAGAAACCATATCCGAGTTTGCAGATTCCATCGGGGCAACTCTTTCTGTCATGGAGGATGGAGAACACTGGTTCCATACAGATGAGCAGATGAGAGTTCTTGATGATTGGATCATCCGTTCCGTTCGATAACCTAATGTTCCTCATTAACATTTAGAGACATTGTATTTGTCTTTAGGAGAAGAAAACTTATGGAGTTTTTATTTGAAATCCTATTAGAATTGATCCTGGAAGGAGGAGTATCGGCAAGCCAAAATAAAAAAGTTCCTAAAGTGGTCAGAGGTTTTCTGATCGTTCTGATTTCAGCTTTTCCTTTCTAAAAAACGTAAAGAAACTGTTTGGCAGCGGGCAGTTTCTTTTTGAATATCTGAATTTAGACTTTCAGATTCTCGTGCCGGAATGAATATGCTATACTATGCGGGAAAACAGGAAAGGATCGAGAAAAATGGAGGAGAACAGAGTTCGTATTGCGGATATTGCCAGGGATCTTGGCCTGAGCACGGCGACAGTATCCAATGTGATTCACGGGAAAACCGCAAAGATTTCAGACCAGACTGTCCGACGGGTGCAGGAAGAACTGGAAAAAAGAGAATATATTCCCAGCATGGCTGGTATTTTGCTGGCGCAGAACAGTTCCCGTATTATCGGGGTGATCGTCAATGACCATGAAAAGTATGAGAACCATGTACTGGAAGACGGATTCATAGCGGCATCTCTGAATGCTCTGGCGAGAGAAATCGACAAAGCCGGATATTTTATGATGGTCAAAGCCACCAGGGAGTGGAATGAAATTGCACGCTTTGCTTCCATGTGGAATATGGAAGGATTGGTGGTGATCGGCTTCTGCGAGCAGGATTATCAGAATCTCCGGGATCATATGCGAATTCCTTTCGTGATCTATGACGGCTTTTTGGAAGAGGGTCGGGGTCTTGTCAATCTGGTGATCGATCATTATGATGGCGGTCGGCAGATGGGAGAATATTTCAAAAGGCTGGGACACAGGAGGGCATTATGCGTTTCTGATAATGATGAGTGTATGGATCACCTTCGCTTTGAGGGATTTCATGACGTATTACCGGAGGCAGAGCTTTTCATTGTACCAATGCAAAAAGAGGAGAGACAGGAATATTATAAAAAGAAAGCAGATTATATTCGGTCGTTCACTGCTGTATTTGCCGTGTCTGATTTTTATGCAGTGGAGATCCTGCATTTTCTGGCTGCAGAAGGGCTTTCTGTGCCGGAGCAGATATCGGTTGGCGGGTTTGATGACAGCATGCTGTCCCGGCAGACGCATCCTCTGCTGACCACGATCTGTCAGGACCATCAGAAAAGAGCTGTACTGGCTATTGAACTCCTGCAAAAGCTTCGCAGAAAAGAGGATACAGAGCTTTGTTATGTGTTACCTGTAAAACTTCTGGAGAGAGAAAGCACGGCGACAAAATCAACGAAATCAGGTCCTTATTTTTGTAACAGGTTACACGTTTAACCTTTGCGTTATCACCTGACGGCACCTAAAATAAAAGATGAAAAATGTGCAGTGAGGTGAATTTATGAAAAAATCAGACAGTTTTCACAGAGAATTTATCCGTTTAGCGGTTCCCGTGGCTTTGCAGGGACTTTTGCAGTCTTCCTTCAGCATGGTAGATCAGATCCTGGTGGGGCAGCTGGGAGAGGTGGCCATAGCCGGAATCGGTCTGGCAGGAAGATTTATGTCTTTGTACAGTGTGCTTTTGTCAGCCATAGCTGCTGTGGCCGGAATTATGCTGGCGCAGTATATGGGAAAGCAGGATGACAGGGAGACGGGACGAAGCTTTTATCTGAATCTTTGTTTTGGTGTGGGTCTTTCGATACTTTTCCTGATGATCTGCGAGGTATGGCCGGGGAAAGTCATGGCACTGTATACTATGGACGAGGCTGTCCGTGATGCGGCGGCATTGTATCTGGTGATTACCGGTATAGGCTGTTTGCCCAGAGCCTTCAGTCTGCTGTATGCGACGCTGCTCAGATGCATGGGCTATGCTGCGGTTCCGCTGTATGCTACGGGATGCAACGCTGTGCTGGATACGGTACTGAGTTATCTGTTGATCTTTGGAAAGTGTGGCTTTCCCCAAATGGGTGTGGCGGGCGCAGCTGCTGCCACAGTAGCTGCACAGACCGTGGAATGTCTGATCATTTTCTTCTTTTATCACAGGGTGAAAAACAAAGAGGAGATACATTTGCCCTTTACCCTTTCCATGAATGCAGAGAAATGGAAGCAATATGCCGGCATTCTGGCACCGATCCTTGTGTGTGAATTTTTCTGGAGTCTGGGAGAAAATGTATACGGAATCATCTACGGACATATCGGGACAAAGGCCTGTGCGGCCATGACACTGATCGGTCCGGTTGTTACGCTTTTTATGGGGTTGATGGGCGGCGTGGCACAGGCCGCAGGGATTTTAACAGGAAAGCGTCTGGGATCCGGCGAGTATGATCTGGCCTATGGGGAAGCGAAGCGTATGTGCCAGTATGGTCTGGCCGGTTCACTGCTTTTATCTCTGGCGGTTGTTTTGACAAGCAATGTTTATGTGAGCGTTTTTCAGGTAGAAGATATCGTTCGGGAGATGGCATGTCAGCTGCTTTTTGTATTTGCCGTATTTGCTCCGGTGAAGGTGGAAAATATGATCCTTGGCGGAGGCATCGTACGCAGCGGCGGTAAAACCAGATATATTATGTATGTAGATCTGATCGGTACATGGATATTCGGTGTGCCCCTGGGGCTGACGGCGGCCTTTGGGCTGCATCTGGAGATTGCGCCTGTATACTTCCTGCTTTCTATGGAAGAATGTGTACGTCTTTTGATTACCATCTTTGTTTTCCGGAAAAAGTCCTGGATGCAGGAGTTAAGCTGATCGTATTTTATGCAGTTGCTATTTATGTATAATTTCCAGGCAATAGGGACAAAATGACAACAGATGTTTTTAACAAACAACGAGGAGGTCATGTAAATGTTTCGATATTTGCCGATACGAAGGATCAACGCCCGCGAAATCCTCGATTCCCGTGGAAATCCCACACTGGAAGTAGAAGTTACTGTCGGAGAAGGAATCATGGGCATAGATGGCTATACCGGCCGCGCCATGGTACCCTCAGGAGCATCCACAGGAAGCTACGAAGCAGTGGAACTGAGAGACGAAGAAGAAAAAAGATATAGCGGAAGAGGTGTCACAAAAGCGGTGGAGCATGTCAATACCCAACTGGCTGAGGTGCTGGTGGGAGAAAATGCCCTGAATCAGGAATATATAGATTATCTGCTGAAGGATACAGACGGTACAGAAAATAAGCATCATCTGGGAGCCAATGCCCTGTTGGGAACTTCTATGGCAGTGGCCCGGGCAGCAGCAAAAGCTTTGCGAATGCCGCTGTACCGTTATCTGGGCGGCTGTTATACCACCAAAATGCCGGTTCCCATGATGAATGTGGTCAATGGTGGTGCTCATACAGACACCGGGCTGGATTTTCAGGAGTTTATGATCATCCCGGGAAAAGCAGACAGTTTTGCCGAGGCGCTTCGCATGGGAACCGAGATTTACCATACTCTGAAAAAGATCCTGAAAGAGAAAGGATTTGTTACAGCCGTAGGCGATGAAGGCGGCTTTGCGCCGGACATTGCGGATGCAAGAGAAGTATTTAAGCTTCTTAGCGAGGCTGTTACAAAAAGCGGTTACCGCTGCGGCGAGGATGTGTACTTTGCCCTTGATGCGGCAGCCAGTGAACTGTATGACAGAAAACGTCAGGCCTATGTTTTTTCGGGAGAAGGAAAATCGGTCGGACATGATATACTGCGCACCACCAGTGAAATGATCACCTATTATCAGAGCCTTGCGGACGAGTTTCCGCTGATATCCATTGAGGATGGATTGAGGGAGGATGACTGGGAAGGATGGCAGATCATGACTGCAAAGCTGGGCGATAGGATCCAGCTGGTGGGAGATGATCTTTTTGTGACCAATCCCGACAGAGTCAAAGGAGGAATCCATCTTCAGGTGGCCAATGCGGTTTTAGTCAAGCTGAATCAGATCGGAACGCTGACGGAAGCTATGAAAACTATCCGCATGGCGCAAAGTGCCGGATACCGCACAATCATTTCTCACCGCTCAGGAGAGACGGAAGATACGTTTATTGCGGACCTGGCGGTAGCCTGCGGCGCAGGTCAGATCAAAACAGGAGCTCCCTGCCGGACCGAACGGACGTCGAAGTACAATCAGCTGCTTCGCATAGAGGAATATATCGGCTGCGTATCCTCCTACGAGTGTCCGTTTTGCCCCGAGAAGCTGGAATGACAGGTAAACCGCAAAGGTTTTGCAAAAGCAAGTGGAAAAATGCTTGAAAACGATTCGAGTCTGTGCTAAGATGAACTAAGTTTGTATAGGAGGTATCTATTTTGAGCATTTTAAAGATAATAATTACTATCATTTATGTTATAGATTGTATTGCGCTTACTGTGGTTGTGCTTATGCAGGAAGGCAAACAAAAAGGACTGGGTGTTATTGGCGGCGGCAATACCGCAGATACCTACTGGGGACAGAACAAGATGCGTTCCAAGGAAGGTGTTCTGATCAAGGCTACCAGAATTATGGCCATCCTTTTCATTGTCTTATCTGTAGTATTAAACATGAATTTTTAATCAGACAGGCACTCTTGGCGATCAAGGGTGCCTTTTTTCGCCAAGAGGGATCTGACAGAGGAGCGGAAGGAAACAGAGTCAGAGCTTCAGTTGGCGAAAGGTGAGACGTTTATTTTGGAAACAGCAGTTGCCTACAGGGATGATACAGACAGGAGATCAGACAGTGAATCCAAAACAGTTAAAAAAGCGAAAAAAAACCATATATGATGTCATATGTTCCAAATCTTACGTACCCATGCGTGCCAGAGAGATCGCGATTCTTCTGGATATTCCCCGGGAGAAGAGAAAAGATCTGCAGGATGTGCTGGACAGCCTGATGCAGGAGCATAAGATCACCATGGACAGCCGGGGGCGGTATATGAAGAAGAAAGGCCCCGTAAACGTAAAAACAGTGAAAAAAGAAGAGTATGCAGAACGCATGTATCTGAAAGGTACGTTTATCAGCCATCCCAAGGGTTTCGGCTTTGTGGAAGTGGAAGGAGAAGATCTGGATTATTTTATTCCGGAGGAATATACGGGCTGTGCTTTTCATAAAGATGAAGTGGAGATTGTCCCTCTGGTCAACAAAAGAGGTCGTCGTCCCGAGGCCAAGGTAGTTGCAATTACCGGTCATGGCCTGACACAGCTGGTAGGAACCTACCAGCAGGAAAGATCCTTCGGTTTTGTTAAGCCGGATCTGCATAAGATTGAGAGGGAAATCTACATCGCTCAGAAAAATGCCGGTGAAGCAAAAGACGGCCAGAAAGTGGTGGTTCAGATGCTTGAGTACGGCGGCCATCACAGAAGTCCCGAGGGAAAGATTATCGAGGTTCTGGGTTATAGCCGGGAGCCGGGAGTTGATGTATTGTCCGTGGCCAAAAGCATGGAGCTTCCTATGGAATTTCCTGAGAAAGTGGCCAATCAGGCAGCCCGGGTGCCGGATCATGTGCAGGATGGAGACAGAGAAGGCCGGATGGATCTCAGAGCTCTCTGTATGGTTACCATTGATGGCGAGGATGCCAAGGATCTGGATGATGCCGTAAGCCTTTATGAAGAGGGTGGACTGTATCATCTGGGGGTGCATATTGCGGATGTGAGCAACTATGTGCAGGCAGGAAGTGCTTTGGATCGTGAGGCATTAAAGCGGGGAACCAGTGTATATCTGGTAGACAGAGTGATTCCCATGCTGCCGGTGCAGCTTTCCAACGGCATCTGTTCCCTGAATGCAGGGCAGGACAGGCTGGCCCTCAGTTGTCTGATGACCTTTGATCAGTCCGGGAAACGGCTTTCCCACGAACTGGTGGAGTCTGTGATCCATGTTGACCGGCGTATGTCCTATACAGAAGTCAAAAAGATTCTTGTAGATCACGATGAAGAGCTCTGCCGGGAATGTGAGGCGTTGGTGCCCATGTTCCGGCAGATGGCCGATCTGTCCGCAAAGATCAGAAAGACCAGAGAGAACCGAGGCTCCATAGATTTTGATTTCCCGGAGTGTAAGATCATCCTGGGGGAAACAGGGCACCCCATAGAGATTCGTCCCTATGAGAGAAATGTGGCTACAGATATGATAGAAGATTTCATGCTTTCCGCCAATGAGGCAGTGGCTTCAGAATACTGCAAGCGGGAGATACCCTTTGTTTACCGTGTCCATGAAAATCCCGATCCGGAGAAAGTGGAACAGGTGCTTCAGCTGATCCATGCATTGGGGATGCAGGAAAAGAAAACCGGACAGGAGCTTACTTCTGCTGAAGTGCAGAAAATCCTTTCCCAGCTCAAGGGCAAACCATATGAAGATCTGGTCAGCAGGCTGTTGCTTCGGGCCATGAAACGTGCCAGATACACTACAGAGTGCAGTGGTCATTTCGGACTGGCTGCCAGATATTACTGTCACTTTACTTCACCCATCCGTCGATATCCGGATCTGCAGATCCACAGGATCATCAAAGACAGTATACGTGGCCGCCTGAAACCTGAAAAGATTGAGAAGTATCGGGAAATGCTGCCGGAGGTGGCAGAGCAGAGCAGCAGGACGGAACGTCGGGCCGAGGAGGCAGAGCGGGAGACCGAAAAGATCAAGAAGGCAGAGTACATGAGCTACCATCTGGAGGAGGTCTTTGCGGGACGAATCAGTGGAGTCACTGCCTGGGGTGTATACGTGGAGCTGGACAATACGGTGGAAGGTATGGTTCGCCTGCAGGATATGTACGATGACTATTACCGTTTTGACGAGGAGAATTACCGTATTGTGGGTGAACATTCCGGAAAAGTGTATGGATTGGGCGACAGTGTCCGGGTCATGGTGGAGGACGCTGATGTGGCAGCTGGTACCATAGATTTTTCCTTTACAGAAAAAGAACCCCGGAAACGGCGGGGATACAGAGGGGAGAAGTAAAACATGGCAAAACAGAAAGGAACCAAGCTGATTGCCAATAACAAAAAGGCATATCATGATTATTTTATTGAAGAAGAGTATGAGGCAGGTATAGCCCTTCACGGCACAGAGGTCAAATCTCTGCGCCAGGGGCACTGCAGTGTCAAGGAATCCTTTATCAGAATTGACAATAATGAAGTCATGATCTACGGCATGCATGTGAGTCCGTATGAAAAAGGGAATATCTTTAACCGAGATCCGTTAAGGCCCAAAAAGCTTTTGCTTCATCGTTATGAGATCAATAAGCTTCAGGGCAAGATCAAAGAAAAAGGGTACACACTGGTACCACTGAAGGTCTATCTGAAAGACAGTCTGGTAAAGGTGGAGATCGGTCTGGCCAGAGGTAAAAAGCTGTACGATAAGCGTGCGGATATTGCCAAGAAGGATATGCGCCGTGAGGCAGAGAGAGATTTTAAAGTCAGAAATCTCGTGT
>JAEDOO010000075.1 GCA_016301965.1 Lachnospiraceae bacterium
GCTTTCAGTCCCTCAAAACAGCTCTGGGAATACTGAAGCACACCGGCACACTCGGAAATCTGTACAGTTGCATCTGTAGTCATCTGTCCCTCATCCCAGGCACCATCTTTATAGTGGGCAACAAAACGTTCTTTTGTCGGCATATAAGCGAATCCAAGATTGCCCCAGTCGATATTCATTTTTTCCATAATCTCAGGTCCTTTCTTGTCCCGTGTTTTCACACGGGTTACTCCTCATTTAAGTTCCGTATTATTTTATACCTATCCGTATATCTCGTCAATATTTGCACGCAAAATAATTTACTGCGTTAAAAGGTTAATAGCGCCTATGAAACGCCATTCAGCGCCTTTTCAAATACGATTGCTATGCCAGCTCCAGGCATACGAGTTCTTTGGTTTCCGCGTCTTTATAGTACAGCCAGCTGCCCACGACCTGCGGTCTGTCTCCGGTAATATGGCCAAATTTATCTTTTTCAAAGCATCTGGTTTTTTCTGCCAGAACTGTGCTGTCTCCGGTCTCGGGATCCATTCTGGAAATGCCCATATCCTTTTCCATCTCCGCAAGATAGATTTTACCGCCAGCAAAGAAAACATAGGTCATAGGTCCGGCCAGACGTTTTCTCTCCACCGCCGCCGGATGCCGTGGATCCATACACTCATAGTAGCAGTCCGCATGTCTGGACTGCTCGATCACCGTGCAGAGAAGTTTATCCGTCTCAAAGGTACAGGCCTCTTTTAACAGCTCGCTTTTCTCCCAGAAACGATCTAACTGGAAAGAGGTCTCGCTCAGGCGCTCTGCCTGAAATGTTCCCATATCAATTTTGTAAAACACGGAAACCTCCCGGTCAAAATCGTCATGCATGCCAAAGAATTCATCGCCGCTTACCCACCAGGCATCCTGTTTCAGATTGAAATACTCGCTTTCCGCATCCATGCCGGCACTCTTTAACGTGGCAAGATCCACCCGCACGATCATTCCGTGTTCTGTTTTTGTACTGTAATACAGATATTTATCGGTAAGGATCAGATGATGTGGAAAGCTGCCCACAGCATCAAATACCGTTTCCTCCAGGGTATCCACATCCACCCGGGACAGCTGCAGAAGATCCTGTTTCAATACATAGATCTCATGGCCCCGGCCCACACATTCTGTCCAGCGGAATATCTTTGCGTCCTCCACGGAAAATTCCGTCACTTCACCGCTCTCTTTATCGATACGAAAACAGGTCTCTACCGAAGGATGCTCCTCGCTTCTGCGGGGAAAGGCCACCACATATTCATCAAGCTCTACATACTGCATAACCCCAACACGATCAGCGCAGGCACGGCTGATAGGTTTTGTCATCTTTTCTGTCAATGTTTATTCCTCCCTGACAATTCCGTTATTTCTTTCCCTCACCAGATTCACGATCTTATGGCGGAAAGGGATCTCGTAAATATCTTCATCTGAGAATACCTTGCGATTATAGTCAAACCGGCACTGCATAATGGTATCCCGGTCATAGCTGACATAGGTGCCATCCGGCCAGAAGATCATCACACTGCCGTCACCACTGGTTTTCTGGGCATAGACATGGGCAAAAGATCCGATGGTGCCAAGAAGCTTATCTGCATTGATCAGGAATTTCTGCTCCTTCTCATCCCAGCCGATCACAACAACTGGCAGACAGCGGGCAGGGTGTTCCAGAAGTTTCCGGATAGTCTCCGCATCCTGCTCGTTCTTAAGTATCGGCACTTTGGAAGGCAGTTTCTCTACATCGTAAAAATCCACCTTTTCACGGATCCGATCCACGAACTTTGGCTTACGGAAGCTGATTTTTGCCATCTCCTGCTCCGGCGCACTGCTGGTCGTAACACAGAAAAACAGCAGACGGCCGTTTTTGTTTTCCAGACTGGTTTCTGTAAACCAGATGGTTCCCGGCATACTGGCATCGATACGGCTGCAGTTCAGCAAAAACTTCTGCAGCTGCTCATCGTATTCCACATGCAGCTCATATCCCGGGCTGGTACCGCGAAAATCCTCCGGAGTTTCCTTCATTTCGGGGAAAATTTCACGGTATTTATATCGTCCCCAGCTGTATATGATCTGCACTGCTGTCCGGAAGCTCTCCTGCACTTTTTCAAAAGGGGTATCCTCATCGTTCAGTGCCACATCCAACTGGAAGGTCGTTCGGTTTTCCAGTGGTTTAAATTTGTTCTTGCTGGGAACAGGCTCATATACCTTGAGTTTTGTATCCGAAAGAAGCTTCTTTATCGTTTCATCTTTGACATAGATCATATTCAGCACTTTGACCAGCACATCGTACGTCAGCTTGGTATGCACATTTTCATCCATCAGCGCACTGATCAGCTGAGACTTATCACAATTAAAGAAATCCCACCCCAGCTGGTCATGCTGATCCAGATATGCAGCCACCTGAGGATTCAGGGGCTTATCCTCCAGTCTCAGACGATAGCGGCTTCTAAGCATTAATTCCCAGTTTTTCTTTTCTTTATGCTTTCTGGCCAGGCTCTGGAACAGATTGGACAGCGACCAGTCGCACAGCTCAAGACTGGCCAGAATGCTATTCATCGTACGAGCCAGATCTTCATTATCATCCCAGAGATTTTTTTTGTGATTTTTGATATCTTTATAGCGCATGTCATGTTCGATCTCATGCCATCCTTCAAACAGAACTGTTCTAAGCTGCACTTCAAAAGTGGCATCCACCGGCAGTTTCCAGATGTGTTCATCGATCATTTCCAGAAGCTTCTGCGGAATTTCAAACACGCCATTGATCTTTGTAGCCTGAAACTCGTTGACAGTCATGGCATTCTGAGACCACTGTCCATTTCGATTGAAGGTCTTCTCCAGAATATAGCGGCAGGGAGCCAGATCGTCTGAATAATACAATACCACACGAATGCCCAAAAGATCCTGTACTTTTTTGTCCTCCTCGCCGTCACCGTACTCACCGCTGTTTAATTTCAGAGCCAGCGATTCATTATCCTTGACCCGTGAAAACAGCCGATAGTACAAGCCGCACTTTTTCAACTGCTCCTCTATACTCTTTTTTAACTCCTGCAATACGACCTGCAGATTGATCTCATCCTTAACTTCCGCAATCGCTTCTGCCGTATATACTTTTTTATCACACATGTTAAATCCTCACAACCATAGTGTTATTTCAGCTGCCCATTGTCTTATAAGTATACCATATGACTGTTTATAACTGCAACTGTCTGGGGCATGCGGAAGTTGTTTCGTCCAGACAAAAGTCCGATTGTCAAACTACCTCTTTCCATGTATAATAAAAAGACATGTTACGTAAGGAGGTTCACCGAAATGGCTGAACAGAATACAGAAAAAGCAATGCCCAAGTCTTACCCCAATGACCCTTGCCCCTGTCACAGCGGCAAAAAATATAAACACTGCTGCCAGAAAGAAACGGCAAGAACCCGTTATCTCTGGGATAAATTTCATGCCATCTGGCAAGATCCCCGGTATGTGATGGACAGCCTGACAAAAACAGCCCAGGGCATGTCCGACTTTTTTAATGAACGGATGGCCAAGCTGGAAAAGCCGCTCTTTTTTGCTCTGAATCCGGAAGAGCCCTGCATCGTGCGCACCTACGATCTGAAAGATGCGTGGCTGGCTGTTTTTCAGAAGATGCCCGTCCCTCTGGATTTTACCATGGATGCGGCTCATGAGCTGGAGAAGCTGCTCTACCTGGAAGCCGGATTTCCAAAAGCCACTGTCCGGGAAGGCCAAAATGCGGATGCCTACCTGGCTACTTCTCTGAATCATATGCTGTCGGCGCCATATATCGATTCCAACATTCTCGGCTACGGCTTTGATATGGTCAGCATGCTGGTCCATGAACTGCAGGTACAGCTGCCCATGCTGCAAAATTACCCCACGGAAGAAAAGCTTTCTTCTTATGACCGCTATCTGATTGGCTGTCTTTTGATCCAACAGCTGCTCAAATGGCATCTGGTGGACAGTACCTACACTTGTCCCTATATTCCGGTATATCAGATGAAATTTCCCATGATTCTGGAGGAGTGCCAGAAGCGCTTCCAGTTTATTCTGGATCATGGCTATGACTCACCGGAAAAAGTCCGTTTTCTGCTGGAACATTTTATTCAGATCAATCATCTGGAAGATACCCTGGAAGTCTGTGAGGCCTAAGGTCTGCAGATACTTTACATAATAAGGAGGAATTATCATGCCTATACGTATCCCTGATTCCCTGCCGGCTCATGCCACGCTGGAATCCGAAAATATTTTTGTTATGACCGAGTTTCGTGCCATGCATCAGGACATTCGTCCTCTGGATGTGCTGATCCTCAATCTGATGCCTACCAAGGTCATCACAGAGACTCAGCTGCTTCGCAAGCTGTCCAACACCCCGCTGCAGGTACATGTGGAGTTTTTGCAGACAGCAAGCTACATTCCCACGCATACAGATCCCGGTCATATGGAACAGTTTTACTATACCTTTGATGAGATCAAGAATCGCCGTTACGATGGTATGATCATTACCGGTGCTCCCCTGGATTATGTGGCCTGTGAGGATGTGGCCTACTGGAATGAGATCTGCAAGATCATGGAATGGACCAAAACACACGTACACTGCACGTTCCACCTGTGCTGGGGAGCCTATGCCGGCCTGTATTACCACTACGGTATCAAAAAGACGGATCTGGCGCAAAAGCTGTTTGGTATTTTCCCGCACAAGGTGCTTAAGAGAACTTCTCCTCTGTTTCGCGGTTTTGACGATGTGTTTATGGCACCACATTCCCGTGCCACCGATGTAAATCTGGAGGATGTGGAAGCGGTTCCTGAGCTGGAGGTCATGGCTGTTACAGAAAGCGGCAGTCTGGCCATTGCCAAGACAACGGACAGCCGTCAGTTTTTTGTAACGTGTCATGCGGAATACGATGCGGATACTCTGGCCAGAGAGTATTTCCGTGATATGGAAAAAGGTCTTACCACGGTGGATCTTCCGGAAAATTATTTTCCGGACAATGATCCGAAAAATCCGCCGGTGGTCAACTGGCGATCTACCGGTCAGCTGCTGTATTCAAACTGGCTGAATTTTTATGTTTATCAGAGTACTCCGTATGATCTCTACGCGGAGGATGTAGAATTTTATATTTAGGATGTGCATAAAAAGTGCCTGCCCCTGTGTGGGCTGATGGCTTATATAAATTATCTCGCTCCGCCTGCGCTCTTGCCGAGCCTGTAGTCTCGGCGGCGTGCTCGAAAAGTCGCTCGAAATTTATATAAGCCATCAGCCCACACAGGGGCAGGCACTTTTTTATTTACTTAGTCGATGGGCTGCAGGACTTCTTTGTTGATGGAAGTGTCTGCGTCTTCGGTAGTTTCTGCGGCGGCAGAGCTTTCGGTGTCTGTCTCTGCTGTATCGGATACAGCGGAGGTCTCTGTCTCTTCTGCTTCTACCATTTTTTCTGTGATGATGGCATTGTCGATAATGATCTTGTTGATACGTTCAAGCATCAGGGACTGTTCTACGCTGAATCTTTCATAATAAGAAAAGAAGGTATCCTCGTCCACACCGGATGATTCGATCAGTTCGTTCAGACTTTCCTGATACTGCTCGTCTTCCGGGGAGATTCCCTCTGCTTTTTCGATGGCTGCCATGACAAGCAGCTGTCCGGCCATGCTCTGGGCATAGGCAGTCTGCATTTCTTCGTAGTCATCCGCAGTCAGATTCTTGGCTTCCATATACTGTTCTACCGTGATACCGCTCTGGGTACAATAACTGTTTAGCATCTGATCGTAATAATATCTGCCATACTGCACCATTTCTTCCGGATAATCATTGACTTTAGAGTTTTCCAGAACCATTTTCCAGGCATCTGCTTCCATCGTATCTTCAGCCTCTGCATTGTTCTGTGTTTCAAGATTGACTCTGATATCTCTCCGGTAATCTTCTACAGACTCAAATTCTGTATTTGCCTTCACCCATTCTTCAGAGATCTCTTTGGATGTGGTCTGTACTTTGTTGACTGTTACCTTAAACTGTACAGGTTTTCCGCTGAGTTCTGCCGTATAGTTTTTGGGGAAAGTCAGGTCAAGTGTCACAACATCGCCTTTTTTCGCACCTACAAGACCATCCTCGAAACCATCGATAAAGCTGTGGCTGCCCAGCTGCAGATCATAACCGCTGGCGCTGCCGCCTTCGAATTCCTCGCCTTCCATGGTACCTACATAATCGATGTTTACCGTGTCGCCGTTTTCTGCGGCTCTGTCAACTTCTACATAGGTGTTTTCCAGTGCATCTGTCACTGAGGCATCAATATCTGCGTCACTGACTTCTACGACTTCTTTGGTCAGTTCCAGCCCTTTATATTCTCCGAGAGTGACCAGCTTATCCAGATCCAGCTCTCCTGTCAGATCCGCCAATGTTGTGGGCGGCACGTAATCAGCCGGAACCTCTACCTCTGACAGCGACACACCCTCTGTCTCACTTTCTGCGGCACTGCTGACTACGGAAGAAGAAGTCGATGTTGTTTCTTCCTTTTTGCCGCAGCCGCTCACTGCCATAGATAATGTCAGCAGTCCCAGAACGAATAACCATCTTTTTTTCATGATCTATGTCTCCATTTCTTTTCTTTTTTACACAATTGCGACAAACATTATAGCATACCTTACGAAAGTCTGTACAGAGAATAGAGAAAAAACGAAAAATCAATTGCCAATTACAGTTTTCAATGCTAGAATAAACAATGATTATTTATACATAATGAAATTTAGGAGGCACATTATGAAAGTCTGGCAAATCCTTCTGATTATTTTGATAATCATCGTTGCCGTACTGGCTATTCTCTATTTCGTCGGTAAACGCATGGAGAAAAAGCAGGCAGAACAGCAGCAGCAGATGGAAGCTATGAAGCAGCAGGTTTCCATGTTGATTATCGATAAAAAGAAAATGAAGCTTAAAGAATCCGGCCTGCCCCAGATGGTCATTGATCAAACGCCAAAATATATGCGGCGCGCGAAGCTGCCCATCGTCAAGGCCAAGGTAGGGCCAAAGATCATGACTCTTATCGCCGATGACAAAATTTTTGATCTTATTCCCGTCAAAAAAGAAGTTAAGGCTGTAGTCAGTGGTCTGTACATCATGGAAGTTCGCGGTATCCGCGGTTCTCTTGAACACAAGGAAAAGAAAAAAGGTCTTCTTGACAAGCTCAGCGCCAAATTAAACGGCGATTCCAAGAAATAACTTACATAACAATTTCGCTGTCCTGCACCGCTTATTTTGTGGTGCAGGGCAGTTTTTTCTTATTCTGAGCGCATAATTCCGGAAAAACGCCCTGTCCTTTATCTGTTTTCTGAGAAATTCATACTTATTTTGAATTTGTTTTGTAAATAGTTTGTCACTCTGAGTATTCTGTGGTATTCTTTTCTACATAACAATTTTTATAAGAAAAGGAGAGAATTCATGAAGACAATCGTCGCAAAGTACAATCAGACCAGTCTGATCCTGCGAATTGCCGTTGGTCTTATCATCGGTATCATCCTGGGTATTGCAGTTCCCCAGGCAGGTTTCCTGGATATTCTGGGTACACTTTTTGTAGGTGCCTTAAAGGCCATCGCTCCGATCCTGGTATTTGTTCTGGTTATCAGTTCTCTGGCCCAGGCAAGAAAGGGTATCGGTTCTCAGTTCCGCACAGTTATTATCCTGTATATGCTGAGTACACTGCTGGCTGCTTTTTTCGCAGTGATCGCCAGCTTCCTGTTCCCGGTTACTCTCAAGCTGACAGACGCTGTTGAGCAGGCTGCTCCGGTGGGTATCGGTGAGGTATTTAACACTCTGCTCAGCAATGTGGTTGCCAATCCGGTAGCTTCTCTGATGAATGCAAACTACATCGGTATTCTGTTCTGGGCTATCGTTCTTGGTCTGGCATTTAAATCCCTGGCCGCACCGGCTACTCTGGAGGTACTGATGAACCTCTCTGATGCCGTATCCAAGGTGGTTCGCTGGATCATCAATCTGGCTCCCTTCGGTATCATGGGTCTGGTTCACAGCTCCGTATCTGAATACGGTATCGTTATCTTTAAGGATTACGGTAAACTGGTGGCTGTACTGGTCGGTACCATGCTGTTTACTTCTCTGATCGTGAATCCGCTGATCATCTTTATCTGTCTGCACAGAAATCCGTATCCGCTGGTATTCCGCTGTCTGAAGGAAAGTGGTGTGACTGCTTTCTTTACCAGAAGCTCTGCCGCCAATATTCCGGTAAATATGCAGCTGTGTGAAAAGCTTGGTCTTGATAAGGATATGTATTCTGTATCTATCCCGCTGGGCGCTACCATCAATATGGACGGTGCTGCCATCACCATCACGATCATGACTCTGGCTGCGGTGCATACTATGGGTATTTCTGTGGATCTGCCTACGGCATTTATCCTTAGTGTTCTGGCTACTTTGGGTGCCTGCGGTGCCTCTGGTGTTGCCGGTGGTTCTCTGCTGCTGATCCCGATGGCTTGTTCTCTGTTTGGTATCTCTAATGATATTGCCATGCAGGTCGTTGGTGTAGGTTTTATCATCGGTGTTATCCAGGATTCTGTTGAGACAGCGCTGAACTCTGCGGGTGATGTTATGTTTGCTGCTACGGCTGAGTTCCGTGAGAAGATGAAGAGGGGCGAGGATTTCCACTTCTAATGGTATGTTTGTGAAGAATGGAGGGCTGCTGAATGTATAACCGGCGGTCCTCCTTTTTCATTGCCTCTCACAGAGACCGGGGCTGGCCGGCTGTGGCCCTTCCGTGGGCGTCCTCCCGGGGG
>JAEDOO010000076.1 GCA_016301965.1 Lachnospiraceae bacterium
TCACTGCCCTGCAAAAGATACGTCCTCTCGCTGCCGCAATGGGGACAGATCTTGCCATATTCCACTGTGGGATACGTTTTTTCGCAGTCCTCACAGTAGGTAACGGCAGGCAGTGTTTCCACAATAAGCTTCGCATCTGCAAACAGCGGGCGTTTTTTCGCCGCCCACGTCCAGCAGTTCTGGAGATAGGACTCGATCACCGTCGAGACCTCCCCCAGCTCCAGGGTAACGCTGTGAATATGCGTCACCTGATTTTCCTTTGCCACCTTTTCCAGATGGTCCATGATATGAAAAGTTACACCCAGTTCGTGCATAGGCGCACTCCTTACTTTTTCTTTCTGAATCTGACCTTGATGGACTGTGTCGCCATATTCGGAAGGATATATTTCAGTTTTTCCTCCGAGGAACGCATCACAGACGCTCCCGGGATCTCCCGGTGCAGCTTGATGGCGTCAAATACGCATTTTGTGGTACAGATACCGCAGCCGATACATTTGTTAGAATCTACTACAGAGGCTCCGCAGGACAGACAGCGGGAAGTCTCCGCTTTTACCTGTTCCTCTGTCAGAGAATGAGACAGATCCTTAAATGTAGCTGCCTGTTTTTTCACATCTGCTTTTTCCGGGATCTGACGTCTGGCTGTATCGTATGTATCAACAGAGATATCCTCTTTATTTAAAGCCACAAAATCCCGGCGGTTTCTGCCGATGGTCAGCGTGCAGTGCTCATGCACATAGCGGTGCAGAGAGATCGCACCTTCACGTCCTGCTGCAATAGCATCGATGGCAAATTTCGGGCCGCTGTATACGTCTCCACCTACGAACACATCCGGTTCAGAAGTCTGGTAGGTCAGTTTATTGGCCACTGCTGTGCCATTCGGACGCAATTCAACATGGAGGCCATCCAGCATTTTTCCCCAGTCTACCGCCTGTCCTACGGAGAAGACTACCTGGCTGCAGGGAACAGTCACTGTGTCCTCTTCATCATACTTCGGAGAAAATCTGCCCTTATCATCAAATACGCTGAGACACTTCTTAAATACGATACCGGTTACTTTTCCATCCTCGGTAAGGATTTCTTTCGGACCCCAGCCACAGTTTACGCTGATATTCTCTTCCAGTGCTTCCTCGATTTCTTCTGTACTGGCCGGCATCTGTTCTCTCTGCTCCAGACAGTACATAGAAACACTGCCATCTGTGCAGCGTGAGCTGACTCTGGCTGCATCGATAGCTACGTTTCCGCCGCCGACAACAGCCACATCACCGTTCATAGCAAATCCTGCGCCGGAACCGGCTTTATGCAGGAAATCTACAGCTGTGTATGCGCCTTCGGCATCTTCGCCCGGGATACCCGGTTTTCTGCCTTTCTGGCAGCCGATCGCTGCATAAAATCCTTTGTAACCCTGCTCGCGCAGTTCTTCGATGGTCACATCTTTACCTACTTCTACGCCGCAGCGAATCTCAACACCAAGAGCTTTAATTACTTCTATTTCTGCTGCCACAAGATCTTTTTGCAGCTTATAAGAGGGAATACCGTAGCGAAGCATGCCGCCCGGTTCTTCCTGTTTCTCAAAGATCGTCGGCTGATAGCCGGTCAGTGCCAGATAATACGCACAGGAAAGACCTGCCGGACCTGCTCCGATGATCGCAATCTTTTCTTTAAATCCACCCTGCAGTGACGGGATCGTTTTCTTCGGAATATATCTAGTCTCTGCATTAAGGTCCCGTTCTGCAACAAAACGTTTGACCTCATCGATAGCGATGGCCTCATCGATCGTCCCGCGGGTACATGCGTCCTCGCAGCGACGATTACATACATGACCGCAAATTGCCGGCAGCGGGTTATCCTTTTTGATCAATGCCAGAGATTCCTCGTAGCGGCCCTCTTTTGCCAGCTGTAAGTAACCCTGCACAGCAATATGTGCAGGACAGGCAGTCTTACACGGTGCAGTTCCTGTATCGTAGCAGTTGATACGGTTGGTATCACGATAATTGTGAGACCACATATGCTCACCCCACGGCTGCTCTGTCGGAAGAGGCATCCTAGGATACGTGACCTCGCATCCCTGGCGGTCACAGAGCTTCTGTCCCAGTTTAACAGCGCCTGCCGGACAGCTTTCCACACACTTACCGCAAGCCACGCATTTTGCCTTCTCGACTTTAGCCACATAGGCAGAACGGGACATATTCGGTGTATTAAACAGCTGCGATGTGCGCAGCGCATAACAAACATTTACATTACAGTTGCAGATGGCAAAAATCTTGTTCGCACCGTCGATATTGGTGATCTGGTGCACAAAACCGTTGTCCTCTGCCGCCTTAAAGATCTCCAATGCTTCCTCTTTCGTAATATAGCGGCCATCTTTCTGTGTCTCTACCACATAGTCTGCCATATCACCCACAGCGATACACCAGCCTTCCGGATCATCGGCGCAGCCTTCATCGTGCGTCAGACGGGAACGACGGCAGGAACAGGGGCTGGCAGCATACTTTCCTTCGTATTTGCTCAGCCAGTAGGAAATGTGTTCCAGATCAATGGACTCATTCTCCATCTCGATAGCCTTCTCCACCGGAATTACATGCATGCCGATACCGGCACCGCCCTCCGGCACAAAGGGTGTGATCTTCTCCAGCGGAAGCCTCGACATGTGCTCAAAAAAGATACCCATTTCCGGATGCTCATTTAATACCTGGGCATTCATGTTAAAGAATTCTGCACAGCCCGGCACGTACATGGGCAGCACATACTGTTTTTCATGTGCCTCATTCTCCCAGTTGTATTCCAAAAGACCTTTTCTGGACATCTCCTCCAGAAGTGCCTCACATTTTTTCTCCTCCAGACCAGAAAGTTTTACGATCTCCGGCAGTGTTTTCGGCTTACGGACGCCCAGTTTCAGGGCCAGCTCTGCCTCTTCATCCGTAACCACCGCAGCCAGACCCCAGTATTCCGGGTCCTCCCGGGTGATTTTTTTGATCCCCAGCTTCTGCGGAATGCGGTCCGTGATCATCTTGCCCAGTTTGGCAATGGGCTCACGAAACGGTTCCGAGGGATCGGGGGTAAAACTAGGATACTTGTATTCCGGATACAGCTCTTTATCCAGTTCTTTCTTCATCGATTTGCCCTCCCTATTCTTTCCATATCTTTACCTGGTTATACAGCCAATCTGTCCATGCGGTGATACCCTCCCCCGTTTTTGCGCTGACAGGGAAGATCTCTGCCTGAGGATTTCTCTGATGGATATAGGTTTTTACCAGATCCATATCAAAATCAAAGTACGGCAGTACATCCGTCTTATTGATCAGCACCGCATCACATACCTGAAACATCAGCGGATACTTCAGAGGTTTGTCATGCCCCTCCGGCACGGACAGGATCATGACGTTCTTCACCGCTCCCGTGTCAAATTCCGCCGGACAGACCAAATTTCCTACATTTTCCAGTATTGCCAGATCCACATCGGAAACTCCAAGACCTTCTATTCCCTGACTGGTCATAGCTGCATCCAGATGACACATCCCACCGGTATGAAGCTGAATAGACTTCACTCCCGTCTGAGCGATGGTTCTGGCATCCACATCCGAATCAATATCTGCTTCCATGACACCGATCCGAAGCGAATCCTTCAGCGTTTCAATGGTCTTTACCAGTGTGGTGGTTTTTCCCGCTCCCGGTGAAGACATCAGATTCAGCAAAAACACGCCCTTTTCCTTCAGCTCTTTTCTCAGCGCGTCAGCCTGTCTGTCATTGTCCGCAAAAACACTTTCCTTAATCTCCAGCACTCTAATCTCTGCCATACGTTTCCGGTACCTTTCCCTTTTTGTTAAAAAACCGGGAAAGCCCAAATGGTTCCCGGTTTTTCTCATTATACTACAGGTGCTGGAAGGGTGTCAATTTCCATTGACAGGCCAAATATTTCCAGAATTTTTTCAAATAAAATACGCTCGACCGATTCTTTTTTCTCTCGATCGAGCGTATTAATGAAAATTCAGTAATTTCATGTTCTACACCTTCAACTTTCTTAAATTATGGGGTAAATCGTTAAGTTTTTGTTGGACCGTACCTCCTGTTATTTATTTCGAATCAAATCCGCTATGGACCTCTGCCTTTCATATAAATCATCTCCTTTAAGTTGCTATGTATTTATATAAACTCTTAAAGAGATTTTCTGATTTATGTACCGTTATTCCATCGGTCTATCCTTCTTTCGTTAGATTTCTTGTGATGAAGTTTAACGAGCCATTGGTCCGTCCTCCTATATCTTAATATTTAGGAATTCTTTTGTTCCTTTTTGTCTGAATCCTTTTCTTTTGTTGGTATCAATATAACACTTCATTTTGTATTTGTCAACCATCTTTTTTATTTTCTTTAAATATTCAGAATATTATTTCATTTACAAACAATTTGCACACAATGCATCTTATTCCTTATTTCATTCTAGTCTTTAAAACAAAGAATCCCAGAATAATCTGTACTGCAGACTGTTCTAGGACTCTTTATTTCGTACTATAGTGTTAAATATTGGGAATCTAACGGATTGTTTGTAACAAATTATTTTATGGTTTTCTCACATTATCTCTGCAAATGTTTCATACTCATCTCTTCCAGCAGATCACTCTTAATCTTATAGAGTTTTTCGGAGAGGTCGACATAGACTTCGTGGGGGTTGACCAGTCGTCTGGTCTCGTCCCAGAGGGTTTCCTGTTCCTGTCTGCAGATCTTCTGGATCTCCATAACGCTGGGTGAGGTATAGCAGGGCTCGCCTTTGTCGATAACTTTGATCAGAAGCTCTCGTAAGGTGTACGTACCTGCTTTGAGCTTGGTCTTTTTCCAGGTCTCTATGGGGTCGAAGATAATCATATCCTGATTCTCATCGAATTTCTCACCATCCAGGCAGATCAGATCCGCGCGGATCTTTCCCGTTTCTTTGTCATAGATACGGTAGATAATCTTGTTGCCGGGGTTGGTTACCTTTTCACTGTTCTCGGACAACTTGATCTTTGGAGTAAACTCAGCTTCATCCGGAGTTTTTACAGCGGCCAGCTTATATACACCTCCGAAGGCCGGACAGTCTTTAGAGGTGATAAGGTTGGTGCCAACACCCCAGGAATTAATCTTGGCTCCCTGAGCCTTCAGACTGTCAATCAGATACTCATCCAGATCACTGGATGCGGAGATGATGGCATCGCCGAAGCCAGCCTCATCCAGCATCTTATAAGCTTTCTTTGACAGATATGCCAGGTCACCGCTGTCAATACGGATACCATAGCCCTTCATGGGCAGGCCGGCCTCCTTCATTTCTTTAAATACACGGATGGCATTGGGCACACCGGAATCCAGTACATCATAGGTATCTACCAGCAGGATACAGGCATCCGGATACATCTGGGCATAGGTTTTAAAAGCAGTATACTCATCGGGGAAGCTCATGATCCAGCTATGAGCATGGGTTCCCTTTACCGGTACGCCAAACATCTGACCTGTCAGTACGTTGGATGTACCGACACAACCAGCGATCACAGCGGCTCTTGCGCCGTAAATACCGGCATCCGGCCCCTGGGCACGGCGAAGACCAAACTCCATGATGCCGTCGCCTTTGGCTGCGTACACTACACGGGCAGCTTTCGTGGCAATCAAACTCTGATGATTCAAAATATTCAAGATGGCGGTTTCCACCAGCTGAGCCTCCATCACCGGTGCAATGACCTTGACCAGCGGTTCTCTTGGGAATACCACTGTACCTTCAGGAATCGCATAGATATCACCGGTAAAATGGAAACCTCTCAGATATTCCAGAAAATCCGGTTCAAAAATGCCAAGACTCCGCAGATAGCAGATATCATCCGGTGTGAAATGAAGATCACGGATATATTCTATGATCTGTTCCAGACCAGCCGCGATAGCATAGCCGCCATCACAGGGATTCTTACGGTAAAAAGCATCAAAGACCACGATCTGGTCTGTGGGATTTTTAAAATAACCCTGCATCATCGTCAGCTCATAAAGATCGGTAAGCAGAGTAAGATTCATTGCTCTCATGGGAAATTTAAATACTCCTTTCGTATGTGAACCTTTTGTGTCTTGTCACAAACTTTTCCCTATTATACCACTTTGCGAAAAAAAAACATCAAAAATCTCTTTTTTTTATACAAAAAACGTATTTTTGCTTCGGAAAAATCTTTGCTGTGACTCTAAAAATATTTTTCAAAAAAATCCAAATTAGTTATTGACATTTCCTGCATCATCCCCTATAATACATCGTGTTGCGGCAATAAAGAGCAACGCATTGGGCTATCGCCAAATGGTAAGGCAACGGACTCTGACTCCGTCATTTTCAAGGTTCGAATCCTTGTAGCCCAGCTGAGAGCACTTCGTTCGAGGTGCTCTTTTTTTGTTTTGGTTGTTTTGGTTGTTGAGAAAAATCGAGAGAGGGTGGGCGAGAGGTATATGTAAATTTCAGGCTCCTACTGCGCTCGCTTCGAGCCTGTAGTCTCGAAGTCGTGCTCGTTAAAGTCGCGTGAAATTTACATATACCTCTCGCCCACCCTCTCTCGATTTTTCAATTTACGTTTCTATTGTGGATTCTACGTTTCTGTTATGATTTTACATCTCTATTATGAATCTACGTTTCTAATAAAATTTCAGAAGATATGCCCCTGTTTATGACTTTCTTTCATCAGAAAAAAAGCAAACCTCAACTCACATCCCCCCTCACCCCACGCGCTCTCGTCCTCCACAACATAAATGACGGCCGCGTGATGCAGACGGGCCAGATAGTATGTATAGGTCGCGCGACTTTAACGAGCACGACTCCGAGACCCCAGGCTCGGAGCGAGCGCAGTAGGAGCCCGAACTATACATACTATCTGGCCCGTCTGCATCACGCGGCCGTCTCAACACAAAACACCACTACTTAACCAACGCATCATACAACGCCCGAATGGCCGTCTCAAAATCCGCATTAGCCACCCCAATAGTACAGTTAATCTCATTAGATCCCATATCGATCATCTTGATATTCACATTAGCATCACCCAGCGCTCCAAAGAACCGGGAAGCAATACCACTGACCGAACGCATACCCTTGCCAACTACGGTTACCATGGCCAGATCATCATCCAGAGTAATCCTGTCCGGTTTCAGACGGCGATGTAACGATTCCATGATACCGTCTTCTTTCTTCATATATTCTTCCTTCGACATGATCACGCTGATCGTATCGATACCGGAAGGCATATGTTCAAAGGAAATATCATTCTCGTCAAAAGCTTCCAGAAGCTTCTTACAGAAGCCCACCTGGGCATTCATCCGATGCTTTGCGATACTGATGGCCACAAAATTCTTCTTACCGGCAATACCGGTGATGGGTGTCTCTTCCTCCGGGCGGATCCGGCGGCAGATCAGAGTACCGTTCTGGTCCGGCTCATTTGTATTGCGGATATGGATCGGGATTCCCTCTCTTCTGACCGGGTACACCGCATCCTCATGCAGTACCGTAGCGCCACGATAAGCCAGCTCACGAAGTTCGGAAAATGTCATCACATCAATTTTCTTGGGATGATCCACGATATTGGGATCTGTCAGTAAAAATCCCGTCACATCGGTCCAGTTTTCATAAATTTCTGCGCGAACTGCTCTGGCTACCAAAGCACCGGTAACATCAGAGCCTCCGCGGGAAAATGTATGGATACGTCCATTCTCATCCGCCCCGTAAAATCCCGGGATGACCGCTGCTGAACATCCGCCGAGGCGTTCCTTTAACAGTTCATTGGTGGTTTCCGCATCCAGCGTGCCGTCTTTGTGGAAACGGATCACAGAAGCGGCATCCACAAATTCATAATCCAGATACGCAGCCAGCAGGATGCCGTTCAGATATTCCCCACGGGATGCGGCATATTCGCTGCCGATACCGCGGACAAAGGAATTTTCCAGCACTTTCAATTCATCCTTCAGGGAAAGATGCAGTCCCAGATCCTCGATGATTTCCTGATACCGCTGGCGGATCTGGTTCAGATACTCTTCGTAAGGCTCCCCATGCTTTGCCTTATCGTAGCAGGCATACAGAAGATCCGTCACCTTCACATCGTCGGGATTTCTCTTTCCCGGGGCAGAGGGCACAATATATCTCCTGTTGGGATTCTGTTTGATGATATAGCTTATTTTTCGGAACTGTCCGGCATCCGCCAGAGAGCTTCCGCCGAATTTAGATACAACCGGTTTTGCAATCGTCATTTTTTCTTCTCTCATCCATCCGTATTTGGTTGAAAACCACGATAAATATAGCATAAGACTGACTTCTCAGCAACCGGATTTATATTTTTTCAGTGCCTGACTCATTCTGGCCAGAGCTTCCTTAAGCTGGCTTTGGGTACAACCGTAATTGAGACGCACACTCTGCCCATCGCCAAAAATCTTCCCATCAGAAACCATAACTTTTGCTTCCTTCAAAAAGAACTTTGCCGGATTTTCCAGTCCCAGACCGCTGCAGTCCAGAAATGCCAGATACGTAGCCTGATTATGCGGCATGGTGATTCCTTCTGTTTCCCTCACCCAATTTTCCACGATATCGCGGTTTTTCCGCAAATGCTCTCTGAGTTCTTCTTTCCAGGCATCACAGCTTCCATCATACAGTTTCTCATAAGCCGCCAGCGTCATCACATGAAAGCTTGCCATGGTTCCCAGCAGTTCTTTTTCAAATATGGCACGAAGCTCAGGATTAGGAATAATAGCAAAACCTAGGGGTAATCCGGGGATATTGCCGATCTTGCCCTGAC
>JAEDOO010000077.1 GCA_016301965.1 Lachnospiraceae bacterium
GTTTCTCCGTCCGTGCCCTTCGTCTCACAGTATCCGGTGACTGTTGCGCCCTTGGGGATCTTGACCAGCTGTGAAGTAGAACTGCTGGCTTCTTTTCTCAGCGGGATCGCTGCATTTGTCTTCAGACTTCCCACAGCTGTTCCTGCACAATAGGTTCGTACTACGCTGGAAGCATCACCGCTCTTTGTGGTGCCATTTACTGTACCACGGGGAACAATGTAATAGTAATATTCTTTGTTCTGGGTACGTCCGGTATCCGTATATGTCGTAGAGGATACTTCCGCAATTTTCTTAAAGTTTTTGGAATAAGTCTCTGAGCGGTATACCTGATAGGAAGAAGCATTAGCTGCGCTCTTCCACTGTAGTTTGACAGATGTACCTGTGGCCGATGCCACAAGGCCGGAACCGCTGCCTACCTGCATCTGATTGTAATAAAGGGCACCTTTCCAGCTGGAGGATGCCGGTGCATACAGGATGTCCAGATCCACATAAGTACTGATGCCATCCACACGGCCATGGTCAGAATACTGCCAGAATTCATATTGTCCACTGTACGGATAATTCGCTGTGATCAGCTGATTCGGTGTGGTATCACCCTTTCTTCTGTAACGGGCTATCCACATCTGATATTTACTGTCAATCGTCTTATAATCGATAGCAGAAATAACTTTGGAGATGGAGCCATAGAACATGGCCTCATATCCTCTTGCCTCTATACCATCACAGAAAGCAATGGCCACTTTTGTCCATTCCTCTTTGGATAGATCAGCTGCCCCCAGATGTCCCGGTTCACCATTCACTGTACCACATTCAGCATCATAAACCACCGGAAGGTCAAGCTTAATTCCATTCAGATTATTGATAATGAAGTTCACTTCTGTATTTGCTTCTGCAACATTGGTTGCCTGTGAGTAATAATAAACACCCACTTTTATGCCTGCTGCTCTGGCTGCCTGAATATTATAGCTGTATGTAGAGTCCAGATTGGGGGTGCCATCGGAAAGGCTGGAATAGCCAATACGAATGATGGCAAACTCAATGCCCGCATTTCTGACCTTTGTCCAGTCGATCTGTCCCTGGTGGCGGGAAACATCAATGCCGTAAACCGGCTTCATGCCATCTTTTTCTGATCCATGAACAATCACAGTTTCATCGTAAAGACTCTGCATCGTGGAGGATGCCATTGTGTTCTGTGCATTTAAAAAAAGAACAAACAGCAGACCAAACATCAGCATCGTCAGTTTTTTCCATGTTTTCAATTCATCTACCTCCCATGTAAAACTATGTCAAGTATAGCATACTCTGCTGTAGATATACAAGAAAGAATCCGGTCACCCCGGATTCTTTCTTAATTATTTTTTAAATTTTTTGTAATATTTGGAAAATTTACATCTTATAATTCTTCTCCGAAATAATCGCAAAGAAGCCGAACCGCATCCGCAATACATCCATCGCAGGAACGAAGTACCTTGCCAGTATCCATGCCTTTGATCTCACGACAAATAGTGGATCCGTTCTGTGCACGAAATTTGGCATTCAGTTCTCTGACCTTTCTGTAGGTGTCAGCCTTAGAATCCGGCTTTTCCAGATTTGCAGTACTGTTTACCATCCCAATCACCAATGCCATACCACTTACCGCACCGCAGGTACCAAAAGAATCGCTGTCGCCAAATCCCAGTGCTTCTGATATCTTAAAAGCATCTTTCTCGCTGATGCCCATTTTGTCCAAGAAGCTGCACACCACTGCCTGCGCACAGTTATAGCCTTTTTTATGAAATTCCATAGATTTTTCTACTCTGTTCATTTCTCTTCCGCTCCTGTTCGGTTATCATTTGAATTCTGCTGTTTTGCTTCTATTATTTCACATTCGTTATCTGCGTAATACTTTTTTGCTTCTGCTGTTCTCTTTTGAATCGTCAATCAACACGAATTACAGAGGAAATATCTCTGACAATGGACATACCGCGAAGAATCGTCAGCGCATCGTTCAGATGTCTGTCCTTGACGGCTTCCGTGATCATAACCAGCTCCGCGCAATCTTCTCTGCGGCTGCGCTGGATCACCTGTGCCAAACTTACGCTGTTATTTCCAA
Organism: Lachnospiraceae bacterium; assembly: GCA_016301965.1. GTDB lineage: Bacteria > Bacillota > Clostridia > Lachnospirales > Lachnospiraceae > UBA11957. Next base: position 2,093 of record JAEDOO010000077.1, read on the forward strand.
ATACAGCTGCGATACTGGCCAATACACCCGTTTTGTCTTCCACTCGGATGCGGATGAAATATTTGCTGCTGGTCTCTTCTGCCGGAACGATCGGCAACTCTTTATAACAGGTACAGCCAATACGGCCGCAGCAGTTAAAAGCCATGTTGCGAATAATCTCAAATATGTCCCCGACAACGGCACTGGCGGTAGGCAGCTCTCCGGCGCCGCGGCCGTAGAACATGGTATCCTGCACCGCATCCCCCCGCACAAATACGGCATTATAAGAATCATTGACAGATGCCAGCGGATGTTGCTCATCGATCAGCATAGGATGTACCATTACCTCAATGCCATTGTCCGTATTGCGGGCTACACCAAGAAGCTTGATAACATGCCCCATATCTTTGGCATAACGGATATCCTTTGCCGTGATCTTTGTAATTCCCTCAGTATGTACATCATCAAAAGTAACCCGGGAATTAAAAGCCACACTGGCAAGAATCGCCATTTTACGTCCTGCGTCAAGCCCCTCCACATCTGCTGTCGGATCACTTTCTGCATAACCAAGATCCTGCGCCAGTTTCAACGCATCTGAAAATTCCATATTTTCCTGAGTCATCTTGGTCAGAATAAAGTTTGTGGTACCATTGACAATTCCCATGACCTCTTTGATATGGTTGCCGCTCAAAGAGCTTTTTAACGGTCCGATAATGGGAATTCCTCCGGCCACTGCCGCCTCATAAAACAGATCACAATGATATTCTGCTGCCGTTTCCATCAGAATATGACCGTCTGCCGCAAGCAGATCCTTATTGGCAGTTACCACATGCTTTCCAGCCTTCAATGCCTCCAGAATATAGGTTCTGGCCGGTTCAATACCGCCCATGACCTCTACAACAATACAAATCTCCGGATCCTGCATGATCTCTTTCACATCATTTGTCAGAACAGACGGATCTTTCACCTTGAGGGCAGCTTTCTGTATATTTCGCACCAGAATTTTCTTGATTTCTACACGGGTGCCAAGCTTTCTTTCCATCTCTTCCTGCTGCATCTGAATCACTTTGTATACACCGCCGCCCACTGTGCCAAGGCCCAGCAGTGCAATCTTTGTCACTTTATTCATCCTTCTCTCTCCAAATCCGCAGCAAAAATGATCCTACCGTCAACTGACAGACCTTTTTTATTAATCAATCAGCTTCGATTTGATACATTATGCCGCTGTTATACACTTGTTGCTTTATTTCTGATTATCTGTATTCTATCATTTTAGCTACATATACGCAAACTCTGAATTGAACTTTTCGGGGAACATGGTTTCTTAATGTTACTGTTCACACACAAGTCAGTGAGCAGTAACTCCTTAATGATATTATTGCCAGGTTTTATTCATCCTGTTTCGGATGTTTTCAGTTGTATTCTGAATAAACATCCAAAGTAATATGTTTTCTCAATGATTTCTGGATGAAATTGTAAGCTTTCTGATTTTACATCCAATTTTTGAGCTATTCACGATGATATTTGGATGTTATCTTTTGCTTGGATGACAGAACATCCAAATAAACACATATTTCACTTAACTTCTGGATGTTTTTCAGGAATTTCTTTGTGTCACATCCATTGACTACAATACTGTTATCGGCAGATTTTTCTCATCAAATGCTTCTGGCATTTTTCTTATCAAATGCTTTTGGCAGATTATTCTCAATAAACGTTTTTGGCATTTTTTCTCATTAAAAAAGAAACATCCAGTATATTGCCATTATACAATACTTACTGGATGTTATCTCTCATTTATTGACTTAACATCAAGAACAACTTGCCCAATGTTAAGCAGTCACCTTGTTTTTAAGTTCATTTCCTTCCATGAAATCTCTGGCATTCTCCAGCGTGGTCTCAGCAATATTTGTCAGCGCTTCCTCCGTGAAAAATCCCTGATGAGATGTCATGGTAACATTCGGGAAGGACAAAAGGCGCTGGATCAGAGAAGTCGGCATGATCTTTTCTGACATATCTTCGTAAACGAAATCGGTCTCTTCTTCATACACATCCAGACCGACGGCAAAGAATTTATGACTGCGGATTCCTTCGATCAGATCATCTGTACGGATCAGCCCGCCGCGGGATGTATTGACCAAAATCACGCCATCCTTCATTTTTGCGATCGTATCCGCGTTGATCATATGCTTTGTTTCTTCTGTCAGCGGGCAGTGCAAGCTGATCAGATCACTCTCCTTCAAAAGCTCATCCAAAGAAACATATTCCACAAAATCCAGTGACGGATTCGGGTACATATCATAGGCAATAACCTTCATACCAAATCCCTTGCAGATCCGGGCCATAGCCTGGCCGATCTTTCCTGTTCCCACAATACCGGCTGTTTTCTGGAAAAGATTTACACCCATCAGACCATTGAGGGCGAAATTATTTTCACGGCATTTAATGTATGCTTTATGTGTGTGACGGTTTGCAGTAAGAGCCAGTGCAATGGCATGTTCCGCAACTGCCTCCGGAGAATATCCCGGTACACGCATCACAGTGATACCGCATTCCTCTGCTGTTTTCAGATCCACATTGTTATAACCGGCACAACGCATCAGGATCAGCTTTACGCCGCAGCCGCAAAGCACTCTTACTACCGGTGAACTGATGTCTGCATTAACAAAAGCGCACACAGCATCGTAGCCTTTTGCCAGAGAAGCGGTCTCTTCCTGCAGATTGGCTTCAATATATTTAATAGTAATACCCGGATAATCCGGCAGCAGTTTCTCAAAGAACTGCTGGTCGTAGTTTTTGGTTCCGTAAAATAAAATTTTCATGGCGATCTCCCTTCTTGTGTGTAATAATTTTCATGTATCTGGGACAATCATAGTATACACATTTTTACGGGATAACATCCTCTGAATTTTCTAAGAATACGGAAGAAATTTTGGTTAGTATTTTGCTGTTTCTATTTTTACTTTTTCCTAATTGCTGTATTTATTGTTATTTTTTTAACAATATTTGGTTACTTTTATATTTACCAGGTTCCTGCTGATACAGACAAATTTATCTTGTCAGTTTTTTCATCCAGCTGCCAAAGTTAACTTTAATAAAAGCCGGTATACATTTGAAAAACTGATCCAGATTCAGGCAGATCACAACGATTTCCGGGGGTGCTTTCAGCAGAAAAGATACAATCAGAGACAGCGGAATCACGATCCCCCATATGGAGATCAGATCCAGTTTCATGATATAACTTGTATCACCACCGCCCCGGATAATACCGACATTTACCGGCATCTGATAGCACATAAAAGCCATAACAAAGCACAGAATATGCAAAAATGACCTGGCCAGCCGCCGACTTTCCGGCGAAAAACTGTACAGCGACAGCACCGGTTCAGTGAGGCCAAAAAGGCACAGACCTGCCGCGATTCCCAGACATACAAACAATACCTGCATCGTATTGGCATATCTGCGTACCTTTATCTCGTCTCCTTCACCAATGGCTCTGCCGATGATTACATTCGTTGTCGAAGCTGCACCTACCGCCATGGTTTTTACCATCAGATACAGATTGGATGCCATACTGTTAGCCGCAATAGCGCTGGAACTGAGGTGTCCCAGAATGGCCGTCTGCAGCGCAGTATTTACGCCCCAGAGACTCTGCAGAAAAATAATCGGCAAACTGACTTTTAAATAGTCTTTCAAGAGCAGACGATCCAGATGCAAATAATCTCTGATTTTCAGCTTCAACATCTTTTCTTTCCTTTTCAGGAAAACAAGCAGAAGAAAAAGCTCCACTATTCTCGCTGTCAGCGTGCCGATAGCTGCACCGGTCACACCAAGCCTTGGCAAACCAAAGTGACCATAGATCAATAGCCAGTTGATGCCGCAATTGATGCACAGCGTAGATATTGACAACATCAGGGCTATACGAACCACCTCTACTACACGCAGAGTTGCAAGCAAAAGTGTAGTAATACAAAAAAATGGATAAGTAAATCGGATCAGCCGAATATATTCAACACCTTCTGCAATAATCTCTGGATCTGTGGTAAACAGTCCCACCATTTGTCTCGGAAACAGAGAAACCACAATAAATAAAAACACCATCATCACCAGCCCGGCCCGCAGAGCCACCGCAGAGATCTTTTTTATCTCACTCAGCTTTTTCTGCCCCCAGTACTGGGAAGCCAGGATCACCATGCCATCTCCGATGCCGATCAGCAGGTTCTGGTAGACAAACTGGATCTGATTTACCGCGGTAACACCGGACAATGAAGCTTCTGCGTATTTTCCCAGCATAATATTATCCGCAAGATTCACGCCCAGCGAGATCATATTCTGCAATACTAACGGAAGACAGAGCAAAATGAAGTTTTTATAAAAAGTTTTTTCTTTTACAAACATGTCATTTCGTCCTTCATATCGCCGCATATTTCAAAATCATCTATGAGTCCTTCTGTTTTACAGATTTGGATAAACGAATGTATCAGTTTCGCTGTGATGCCCCAGATGCAATACTGATGATAATCATAAAAATATACCTTTTCTGTCCGCTTTCTCCAGCCGTATTTTTTTCCACCATAGATCTTCTCAAAGGGAAAATCCTCCGGTTCTTTTACTTCCAGCAAAATTTCATGTACCTCCGGCTCCTCCTGCAGAAAAAATGCCAACGGTACCGTAAATATTTCCGCCACCTCCGCGGCATTAAATGTCCCCTGGTAATCTTTTAGCACCACCAGAAACGGATAGATCAGAAGGTTGCCTGTATGCATGATATCCAGCTGAGAAATCACTTTATATTGTTCTTTACTGATCTCCAGTTCCTCTTCAAGTTCCCGGCAAGCCGCCTGCTGCGGTGTTTCTTCCTGTTCGATCATCCCTCCCGGAAGACTGATATCGCCTGGCTGCTCTTCCAGCTTTGAAGAACGCACCTGAAGGATGATATCAGGTCCATTTTTCGCCGAAAACAATGCCACACATACAGCAGCACGTCTGCACTCGGCTGCTTCGATCAGGGAAACTGGACGTTCTTTTAACTGCGCTGCGAGTTTTCTTTGCTCTGAACTATATTCCATCTGTAAAAATACTATCTCCTTTAAAAAGGCCAGGAGGAAAACCTCCTGACCTTAAACAACACATCTTCCATTTATTTATAGTAAGATTACCATGCCAGCTCCAGATACAGATCTTTATACTGCTTAGCAGCATTATCCCAGGAAACGATCTTATCCATATCTCTCTGTACCATCTCATCCCAGCACCAGCGATTGGTGAAGTATACTGTCTTGGCTCTGTTGATGGCATCCAGCAATAAGCCAGCATCATAACGGTCAAAGGTAAATCCATTACCTGTATTGTAGAACATATTGTAAGGTTCTACTGTGTCTTTCAGGCCACCGGTCTCACGAACAATCGGAATCGTACCGTAATGCATAGCGATCAGCTGTGTCAGACCGCAGGGCTCAAACTGGGACGGAACCAGAAGAGCATCCGCACCTGCGTAAATTCTATGGGCTCTGGTCTCATCATACATGATATTGGAGCAGACATTTCCCTTATAAGCATTCTCATAATATCTGAAAGAATTCTCATATACCGGATCACCTGTACCCAGTACAACAATCTGTGTGTGCTCATCCATGATCTGCGGAATGATCGCATTTACCAGATCCAGACCCTTCTGATCTGTCAGACGGGAAATAAGACCGATCACAAACTTATGATCATCCTGCACAAGGCCAAGCTCTTCCTGCAGCCTGCGTTTGTTCTCTTTTTTCTTCTCCAAAACGTTGGTAATATCGTACTGCTCGTAGATTCTCTCATCTGTAGCAGTGTTCCAGATATCAACATCGATACCGTTAACAATACCTCTGAGCTTCTGATTATGATATCTCATATGAGCATCCAGATTCTCGCCATAATATGCTGTCTGGATCTCTCCTGCATATGTATTACTTACTGTGGTGATCATATTGGAATAAGTCAGACCACCCTTTAACATATTGGCATCGTTATATCCCTGTTTCAGCGCATCCTTATTGAATACATAATCCGGCAGACCGGACCAGTAGCGAATGGTCGGAATATTGTAAATTCCCTGGAAACGCAGGTTGTGGATGGTAAAGATCGTCTTGGCAGTTGTCAATCTGGTATCCTCGAACATGGTTCTTAAATATACCGGAACAAGAGCTGCCTGCCAGTCATGGCAGTGAATGATGTCCGGAATCCAGTCCATATAGTTCAGTGCTGCCAGCGCTGCTTTTGCGAAATAGCAATATTTCGGGATATCGTCAATCAGATTGGTGTACGGATTTCCGTCACTGAAGAACTCCTCGTTGTCGATGAAATCATACACAACGCCGTCCCATACATATTCCATGATACCTACGTAGAAAGATCTGCCATCAGAGCAAAGTCTCATATCAAAGGATCCACGGTAAACCATTTTCTCCTGATATTTCCACGGAATACATTTGTAACGGGGAAGGATGACTTTAACGTCGCAGTTCTGTTTTACCAGTGCCTTGGGCAGTGCGTACATAACATCGCCCAGACCACCGGTCTTAACGAAGGGATAGCACTCGGAACCGATGAATACGACACTCTTTCTGGGAGTGGTGCATACTTCTGCTTTCGGTTCTTCTACTACAGGCTCTGCCTTTGCTTCTTCTACTGCTGCTTCTGCAACCGGCTCTGCCTTT
>JAEDOO010000078.1 GCA_016301965.1 Lachnospiraceae bacterium
TTCATTACTGTTTCATCTTGCATAACTGTTTTTCCACTCTTTTCTGTCATAATAAATATGGTCAAAATCTACAAACTCAAATTTCCCATCCACGTAATCCACTGTAGAGATACTTAAATTCGGCGGTACACAGCCTCTCCAGAAATTTTCCGGTACCCTCTCGGTCCCCATCATATACAAAAGTGCCCGTGAAGAGCAGCCGTGACAAGACAGCATCACATTTTTGTCCATCAGATCCTCTCTGGTCATTAAATCCCTGATAAAGGATTCGATACGGTCACAAAGCTCTGCAAAAGTCTCTCCACCTTCTGGCGCCTTAAACTCAAAAGGTCTGTCATAGAACGTATCCAGAAAACCTTCCGGCACCTCTGCCTCATGTTTTGCACATCGTTTTCCTTCGAAAGTGCCAAAACCGATCTCCATCAACCGTGCATCATCTATAATCGGCACGTTTCTCCCCTCCAGCACCAGCTCAGCCGTGTTTCTGGCCCGTTTCAGGGGGCTGGTAAAGCAGATATCCACCGGAAGATCCTTTATATTTGCCGCGGTCACATGAGCCAGACGAATACCGTTCTCATTCAGATCAATATCCTGCTGTCCCTGCAGTCTGGCGCAGGTGTTCCATTCCGTCTCACCGTGACGCAATATTAAAATTCGCATTTACATACCTTCTTTCGAAATATAAATAGATGGTATATCTATTTTCTTATAGTTGGCAAAAAATACAGGCTGCCGCCATAAAAGGCAGCAGCCTGTGGCCAACTCAAGGCTCACTATACCATATTTACTGGCGCAAAACAATACCCATGCTTTCCAGACCATGTAAAATCTTTTTCATAACACCGGTAATATCTTCCTCAGAGAGGGTACGATCCGGTGCACGGAAGGTTACAGAATAAGCAACGGACTTGAATCCGCGGTCGATCTGATTTCCTTCATAAACGTCGAACAGCTGCAGGCTTTCCAGAAGCTTACCGCCTCTGGTCTCGATCATCTTTTCGATGTCACCCACCATGATCTCTTTCGGCACGACCATACTCAGATCACGGCTGACAGCCGGGAATTTGGCAACGCCTTTGTATTTATAATCAAAGGAGCACATCGGCACGATAGACGGCATATCCAGTACAGCCACATAAGCTCTGGTACCGATCTCATAGTTCTTGGCTGCCTGCGGGTGCAGTTCTCCAAGAAAACCGATCTCCACGCCATCATACATGATCTTTGCCTGACGGCCCGGATGCAGATACGGAATACCTGCCTTCGGATCATATACAGCTTTTTTCTTCATACCGACTCTTTCCATGAAGTTCTCGATGGTTCCCTTCAGTGTGAAGAAATCGCCGGCATCGTACATACACAGCGTCAGCTGTTTTCTCTCATCCGGCAGTTCTGTCAGAGGCAGACTCTTTGGCAGATATACATTGCCAAGCTCATACAGCTTAACACTCTTATTTCTGTGATTGTAGTTATTTCCCAGAGAAACAAGAAGGCCATTGACAGATACAGTACGCATAATACTGAAATCCTCTCCCAGCGGATTGAGGATCTGGATCGCCTGTCTTTCCGGCGCATCCGGCGCATACAGAAGCTTGTCAAATACCTTCGGGCTCTCGAAGGAGTAGCAGTAGCCCTGAGAAAATCCATCCATCTCAGCCACATCTCTGGCGATCTGCTCGATACGCTCGCCAAAGGATACACCACCGGCAGTGGTAGCCTTGGGCAGTGTGGTAGGAATATTGTCATAACCAAAGAAACGGGCTACTTCCTCTGCAATATCTGCAGTTCTGAAAATATCCTGACGGAAGGTGGGAACCACGATCATATTGGTCTCGGGATCCAGTTTAAGCTCTACACGGTTCAGATATTCCAGCATCTGCTCTGCGGTAAGATCAGTACCCAGCAGTGCGTTGATCTTCTCCGGCTCAAAAGCAACCTTTCTTTCCTCTACCGGATTTGGATATACATCCACACAGCCGCCCACGACTTCACCGGCACCCAGCTCTTCCATCAGCTGGCAGGCACGGTCAATGGCTGCTCTGGCATTTTCCGGATCCAGCCCCTTCTCAAACTTACCGGATGCGTCCGTACGCATACCCACGCGTTTGGAGGAAAGACGGATATTTGTGCCGTCAAAGCAGGCAGCCTCAAAAAGTACCGTCTGTACCTGATCGGTGATCATGGAGTTCTGTCCACCCATGATACCGGCGATACCTACCGGGCCTTCCTCATCGTTGATCATCAGCACATCGTGATCCAGTTTTCTGGTCTGACCGTCCAGCGTCACGAATTCATCGCCGTCCTGGGCACATTTTACGATAATGTGCTGCCCCTTGATGGTTGCCAGATCATAGGCATGCATGGGCTGGCCATACTCTTCCATCACATAGTTGGTAATATCTACCAGATTGTTGATGGGACGGATACCTACGGAAACAAGACACTCCTGCATCCATTTCGGAGAGGGACCGATCTTGACATTTTTAACGACTCTTGCGCAGTAACGAGGGCAGAGTTCTGTATTTTCAACGGTTACTTTTACGTAATCTTCTGCTTTCTCATCGTTTCCGGTTGCTTTTACTTTCGGAGCATAGAACGGTTTATTAAAGGTGGCTGCTGCCTCACGGGCAATACCGATAACGCTGTAGCAGTCCACGCGGTTGGAAGTAACCTCATACTCTACAACAGTATCATGCAGGCCAAGAAGCTCGATAGCGTCTGCACCAACCTCTACGTCATCGCCGAACACGTAGATACCGTATTCCGGAGCTTCCGGATGCATATAACGGTCAGAACCCAGTTCCTCGATGGAGCACATCATACCGCAGGATTCCACACCGCGAAGTTTACCTTTCTTGATCTTGATGCCGCCGGCTGTCATTTTGCCGTCGTGATTTCCGGCTACGCGGCCGCCGTCAAGAACCACCGGAACCTTCTGCCCCACTTCTACGTTGGGAGCACCGGTAACGATCTGTACAGTCTCGGTACCCACATTGACCTGGCATACCACCAGCTTGTTTGCGTCCGGATGGGGATCGATCTTTTCGATCTGACCTACCACGATCTTATCCAGATCCGCATCCAGTCTCACATAACCCTCGGCCTTTGTTCCGGACAGGGTCATGGCATCTACATATTCCTGATCTGTCGCTGTCAGATCCGGCACATATTTTTTAATCCATGAAATTGAAGTCTGCATCTTTTTCTCCTCCTAGAACTGTTTCAAGAACCGATAATCATTTTCGTACAGAAGACGCATATCATCGATCTCATATTTCAGCAGCGCGATACGCTCCAGACCTACGCCGAAAGCAAAACCGGTATATTCTTCCGGATCAATGCCGCACATCTCAAATACATGGGGATGCACCATACCACAGCCCAGGATCTCGATCCAGCCTTCGCCTTTACAGAAACGGCATCCCTTGCCGCCGCACTTGAAGCAGGAAACATCCATCTCAGCACTGGGTTCTGTGAACGGGAAATGGTGCGGACGGAATTTTGTCTTTGTCTCCGGTCCGAACAGTTCCTTGGCAAACTGCTCAAGAGTACCTTTAAGGTCTGCAAACGTAATATTTTTGTCTACAACCAGACCCTCGATCTGATGGAAAGATGGGCTGTGGGTAGCATCCACTTCGTCAGAACGGAATACACGACCCGGGCAGATCATACGAATGGGCATCTTGCCCGTCTCCATAACACGGGCCTGCACCGGAGAAGTCTGGGTACGCAGAACAATCTCCTTATTAATATAGAAGGTATCCTGCTCATCCTTTGCGGGATGGTTTGCCGGAATATTCAAAAGCTCAAAATTGTATTTATCGTATTCGATCTCCGGACCTTCCAGCACCTCGTAGCCCATACCGGTAAAAATACGCTCTACCTCTTCCAGGGCGATGGTATTGGGATGACGATGCCCCAACGTCTGTTTCTTGGCCGGAAGGGTCACATCGATAACCTCTTCTTCCAGACGGGCTTCCAGAAGCTTTGCCTCCAGATCGCTTTTTGTTTTCTCAAGACAGGCCTCGATCTTGGCGCGGGTCTCATTCACCATCTGTCCGATCAGCGGACGATCTTCCTTGGCTACATCTTTCATACTTTTCAGTACGGTGGTCAGCTCACCTTTTTTACCGAGAAAGCTGACTCTGACATCATTCAGTTTATCCAGTGCATCGGATTCCTGAATTCTGGCTGTGGCATCTTTAAGGATCTGCTCCAGTCTTTCTTTCATCACATCACTCATGACGTTACTCCTTTTCCTTCATTTAGTGAAACGTGTAAAGGGATTTTCCCGTGGCGTACCATGTAAAAAATAGATGCTCTGCCACTGGCAGCTCATTTTTATGGAAAACAAAAAAGCTCCGTCCGCAAAGGGACGAAGCATAATATCCGTGGTACCACCCATTTTCCCGGCAGGCCGGGCACTCAACTGCTTAACGCGCACATACGTCATACCTTACTCTTACTGTTCGGGTATGCAGCTCCGGTGGGAAATTCGCCTCCTGATCCGAACCCACGATGGCTTACAGCCGATGACCACCGCTCTCTGAGGGAAAACCAGGCGCTACTGACACCTTCTTCGCTTTTTCACTCTCTTCATTCTAACATAAAGATGTTTTATGTCAAGTCAATTTTTCATATCCTGACTTCTTTCCGAAAAATCTCCGTGATGTTTTTTCTCCCGTTCAATATTTTTCTTTTCCCGTTCTTCCCGACGCTGCACCTTATAACTCTCCTTCTCCAGAAGATAACGCATCCGCATCCGGCGAAAACGGTCCTCAAAATAGGCGTTGATTTCCGCTCCCACCAGCAAAATGGACATACAAAAATACAGCCACAGCATCAATAACATGATCGTTGTCATACTGCCATACATCTGGGTAAAACCTTTGCTGTACCGTACATACAGAGAAAAACAATAGGAAAAGAGCAGCCATGCCACCGAAGACAATACAGCTCCCGGCAACTGGCTCTTAAAAGAGGCCCGTCGATTCGGCAGAATGACATACATAACCAGGAACACCAAAGTCAGCACCGACCAGGTGATCAAAAAACGAAAATGTACAAAAAATCCTGTGACACTGGCGATCATCGGGAAATGATGGATCAGCTGTTCCTGAATCGTCGTACCAAAGACCATCAGAACCAAAGTCAAAAGGATCGCAACAATAAACAGCACCGTATAAATTGCAGACCAGATCCTCGATACTATATAATTCGGCACAATCGGCACATGGTATATCGTATTGAGTCCACCGTAAAGAGACATAATACCTTTGGAAGCAGACCAGGCCGCAAAAATGGCCGTCAATGGCACCACCGCAACAGATTTGGTATACACCTCATTAACAATAGCAGAAAACAGTCCCTGAAAAGCCTCTGGAACAATGGTAAAAAACATATTTGTCAGATCCGTCTGCGTGATCGGCAAGTAACGGATCATCGTCAGCATCAGCAGCAGAATCGGAATGATGGACATTAAAATAAAGTATGCACTCTGTGCGGCAAAAGCACTGACATGATCATCACTGATTCTCCTGACAAAACCCATGATATTTTGCACTGTATGCAGCAAAAATTTCATGTTTCTCTCCTTCTCTCTTTTTTCAGGTACAACTATAGTACATGAAATCTTAATGTATGTCAAAAAAAGTTGCCAGGATATCTCTGTAATCCCGTCCTGCCTCTGCCATACCCCTGGCACCATTCTGGCTCATGCCTGCCCCATGTCCCAGACCACCTCCGAATAAAGTTGTTTTCGTGATTTTCCCCTCCTTTTTCGCCGTTTCCATGACAAAATAGCCGCTGGGCAGAACCCTTCTGTCGGTCTGTGTTTCTCTCTGATTGGTCAATTCTACATTGTTTGGAGAAAAAAACTCACGAATATCATATTCTCCGGATATAACCAGTGTTTTTTTACCACAGCTGACCGTAAGTTCTGTGGCCACATAGCCGGAACTTCTTTTTGTCACCTGGATATCCGTAACCTCTGTCACCGTATCATCCCTCATTTTACAGAGCCGGATCAGCTGATCCTGTGAAAAGGTAATCTGCCAGCGAAACCAGTCTTCCCCCTTCTCCCAGGCGTTATCATCCGAACCGGTTATGTATGCAGCAAAATCCTGCTCCGATTCCAGATGTTTTTCGCCCTTTCCCGCATAAACAGGTTTCAGACACGGGGACACCGGATCCGTATTCCACACGTCATCCGTTCCGGAAAACCCATAGGATGTAGAGAAAAAATAAAGCTCCGCCGGTTCATCTCCGGTAAGAATCACTTCTCCCCGGGTTTCTTCCACTGCTTCATCCGTTTTTTCTGCTCTTCCCACACTGTTAAATACCTGCCAGGATACGGTATCCCCCAGATCCGCATGGTATTCTTCCTCTCCGTTTTGGTGGCGCAGCGCATAAGTACGCGCACATACCGCCTGTGCTTTAAGCGCTTCTATCGGATAATAGGAGGGCATTTCCCCCGGCACCACGCAGGCCGTATACTCTTCCAGCGATAGAGTATTCACTGCGTAAATTTGCTGGTTTTTTGCGTACAGACACAGTTTTCCCGTAAACACACGCTCATCCTGACAGCCGTCAAAGTCAATCGTAAATTTTCCCTTCGTCTGCAGGCAAAGACCTTCCTCCGGGATATCTTCGGCACCAAACGTCCTGCTGCCGGCAGAATAATTCTCCCCATCCACAGTTGTCTCCTCACTCCAGGATACGGTAAGCATATTCGCCATGATCTGTCCGCTGTGGTCCTTCGACAAAACCACCCGTATTTCCGGTACATCAGTCAGTGTACATATCCAGGATTCTCCCTGCGTCTGCACCGTTTTTGCCGCATCGACGGTCTGAGTTTCAGCTGCTGAAACAGAGGTTTCCTCGCCCTTATTCGTCTGAAAAGAAATATCAGAGGTGCGTATGGTATCTTCACTTAAGGTTATGGCAAAACATAGTATACCCAATACGATAAAAAGAAATATCATGCGTCTGTCCATGCAATTACTCTCCGGAAAAGCCTTTTTAACACAGAAAAAAGAGCCCCTGAAGGCTCCGTATATAAAAATTCCCAGAGTGCCGTTTCCTGAATTTTGACTCCTAGCCGACGCTAGGTGGGTAACCGCAACTGTACTTTTGCCATCCGCTGCAAACGACGGCCCGACAGCCATACAGCAATGTAGGAATCCCGTTTAAAGTAAATGTAGGTTCAAAACATCAGGAGTATCGAACACCCCAGGAACTTCTTCGTTTTTTCTACGCTTATTATACTCTATTGTATGCCGGTTGACAATAATTAATGTAAGTTTGTCGAAAAACAGGGCGGTATCTTGGCTGAGGAATGGAACTAATTTCCTTGATTGTTCCAAAGATCCCTGCTAGAATAAATGCACATCAGGCGGGCCAATCCGCCTGCAGAAAGGACGACTTGCTATTATGAAAAGGAAAAGCCAGCATAACATATGCAAGGATGTAGCCCGTTTTTGCGGTGCCATATTGCTTCTGACAGCACTTTTGAGTGGCTGTGGTCCAAAGACGAACGAGTTCGTGGCTGTTGAACCAACTTCCACAAGAACTCAACCCCTGCCATCCGATTCGGTGGTCAGTTATCTTGGCCCCACCGGCACCTACACAGAACAGGCGGCAGAACTGCTGTTTTCACAGGGTGCGCAGCTTCTTCCCTGCGATACTGTGACAGACGCCGTATCCGAGGTGGTGGAGGGCTGCGCCGATTATGCAGTAATCCCGCAGGAAAACACCATCGGCGGACCGGTCTATGACTATCTGGACGAACTGTTGAATCAGGAAGGGCTGTACGTAGCCGGGGAGGTAGAGCTTCCCATCCGGCAGGCGCTGCTTGCACCGGATGGAACCGCACTGGCAGATATCCACACGGTGTATTCCCACAAGCAGGGGATAGCGCAGGGCCGCGACTGGCTGCAGGCCAACCTGCCTGATGCAAAGGTGGTGGAGGTTTCCAGCACCGCCGAGGGTGCCCGGATGGCCGCCGACTGCGACGACGGCAGCGCCGCCGCGATTGCCTCCACACAGGCCGCCAAGGTCTACGGTCTGGCGGTTCTGGCCGAGAGCATTCAGCAAAATGACAACAACATGACACGCTTTTATCTGGTATCCGCGCAGCCCATCACCGATACGGGGGAACGCATGGTCTTTTCTGCCACAGGGCCGGTTGCGGCGCTGCCGGGTCTTTTAGACGCTATGCAGCAGCAGAAGTTGTCCCTGGTAGCCCTGCACGACCGCACAACAAAAACCACATTGGGGAACTATGTGTATCTGGTGGAATGCAGCGGCGGCAGCAAGGCAGCTTTTGCGCAGCTTGAAAAAGCCTGCCCCGATTTTAACATGCGCTGGATGGGGGCTTTCAACCTGACCGACGCAGCAAAATAGAAACATTTCCAAAATCCCTCACAGGGAACCAGCGGTTTCGTAACTTGTTAATTGTCGAATGTATTGCTATAATAAAACCATAAAACGTTCTGGCGGTACAGAGCAGACATAAGAGGGCGGAAAAAGAGAAACATGAAATGGATGAAGACCATCACGACAAGGGAGGGACTGGTCTCGCGGCTATACTGGCGGCTTCTCCCTGTTTTGATTCTGAGCTGTGTTGTGATTTCAGCCAATGCTTTCATTGACAGCTTATTTGCGGGGCGATTTT
>JAEDOO010000079.1 GCA_016301965.1 Lachnospiraceae bacterium
GCTCCAGCTCCAGGCGCATCTCTTCCCGGATTTTCTCTATCTCCAGACGGGCCGATGTTTTGATCTTTTCCGCTTCTTCTCTGGAGTTTTTCCGGATCCGGTCAATCTCCTCACGGGAATCCGCCTGTGTCTTTTCGATCTCGGCTCTGCTCTCGGCCTTTGTCTTTTCAAGCTCTGCCTGGGTACTTGCCTGGATACTTTCGATCTCGGCTTTGCTCTCGGCCTTTGTTTTTTCGATCTCGGCCCTGGATTCTGCCATGGTCTTTTCGATCTTCTCTCCCGCTTCTTTCTTTGCTGCTTCGATCTCTGCCTGGGATTTTTCTATGGTTTCCTGAAGATTCTGCTCAGCGTCAGCGGCTTTCTGCTCCAGCTCCTGCTGAATCTTCATGTGGGCTTCAGCCTGAGCCTGCTGCTCGGCGCGCATCTGCCATACCTCCTGCTCTCTGCGGATCTCGGCATCGTCTCTGGCCTGCTCGGCCTCTTCTCTCTTTTGCTTCTCTTCTTCCAGCTCTTTTTCAAGTTCCAGCTGGCGCTCGGTTACTTCCTCTATAATAACCTGGCGGACTTCCACATCCGGTATGTTATAGTCGTCCACGACCTCTTCGACGATTTCTTTAATGAATTTCGGCTCAATGACCTGGCGTTTCTGCACAGCCATCTCATCCAGGTCCCGGGAATCGTCTTCCATAAGGCTCTTAAATACGGTATAGTTTGTGATCAGATTGGTATACAGCTGGAACAGGTAGTCTTCATCGAACTCCATGGCACTGTCCTGCACTTCGATCTTGTATCCCACATCATCATAGTTTTCCAAAAACTGCCACAGCTTGTAGCAGGTCCGGTAATCCGGATCCTTCATCATCAGATTGGTTCTGTGAATCGGGCTTTTTACGGTAGCACATCCGGCCATCAGGCCGCAGAAGGCGCTGTTTCGAAGTCCCAGGACCAGACGTCTTACACGGTCGATACGCATGAAGACCTGCATATTGTCGCTGTCGTTTTCCACAAAATTCTGACGGTTCTTGATCTTCATCTCGATCTTATACTCGATCTCTTCGTAGGCATCGTCTACCTTACTTGTCATAGACAGTGTATTTCTCTTCTCGTCACCGGTGGACCAGAAGATGATATCTGTTCGTTTATCGATAAAGGTCACCAGACGCTGGATCAGATGATAGATAAACCGGTTTTCGTAAAGGTCGTAGGATTCCTCTGTCGTCACATTGAGAACTCTTGTCGGCTGAATATTGCCATCTTCGCTGCTGGCGATAAACTGTGTGTTCATACTGAGGTGGCGAACACTTTCCGCAGTGATCTTTTTGGCCAGGGCTACCGGCACGACTTCTTCTGAGGTCGTCACAAACCGCCGCGGCTTTTCGATAATGTTATTGATGGCATCGAGGCTCTCCTCGATCGTGGTAAGCCACCGCTCATCCACGACTTTATGAAGTACCTGCGCAGTCTGCTGGAGCGTATTTTCACCACTTTGCACCATTTCAAACAGATATTGAAAATAGCGGTCATTTTCCAGCGATGCGCCTACCGCATCCACATAGTTCAGATATAACTCATTGATCGTATCTGACATCCGTTAACCCTCCGAATTCTTTTCTCCTTAATACAGGTTCTGTATTCTCTGGAGATAAGCTTTGCTGTCCGCCATGTTGCTGCGGCCAAATACTTTTTCAATGTATACGATCAGACCCTTGATCTCATCGCGTACAAAACTAACGTTCATACTCTCAAATTTTTTCAGCACTTTTCGCGCGATAATATAATCCATACCATCCAGTTCTGTACCGCCGCAGGCTACGTATACCGGAATAAAGTCATACATCTGCTTGATAATACGGTTACCAAAAGCCAGTTTGAAACGGGTCTGCAGATATTTATCCAGCTTGTCCATCTTCTCCAGCGTCTCCTGGCTGATGGGATGGTCGATTTTTGCCTGTTCAAACATTTCTTCCAGATGCTGACTGGTCACGTAGCACTTCGGCTGCGGTTCACAGGTAAACGCTTCTGCGCGCTCATTCAGCTCTATCGGAATGGCACGGTCATATACCTTATCGGTGATCGTAAAGGTAGAATCATCGTTGTTGGCTGTTCCCACAAACCACAGGGAATCGGAAACAAGGATCTTACCGCCATGCAGCTGCTTCGGATCCATATCCCACTGTGTCGGAACCAGATCGATCACCCATTCATCATGGCTTGGCATTTCCAGCACGGACAGCATTTCCGCGAAGTAATATTCAATACGGGCCAGGTTCATCTCGTCAAGTACGATAAAGCTGGGATCTTTCCTGTAATTTGCCTCGTACATTGCACGCAAAAACTCTGTCTCATTAAATCTCTTGGAAAATTCATTAAAATAACCGAGAAGCTCTGTACGGTCACGGTAGGACGGCTGTACAGATACCATGGTAGCCGGATTATCCAGGTACCGGCTGAAGGAATAGGGCAGACTCGTCTTACCTGTACCGGAAATACCTTCCAGGATCAAAAGCTTGCTGGCTGCCATACCGGCAACAAAACGGCGAACGATCTCCGGTGTATAATACAGATGCATTTCACTGGCAGCAAACAGGCGATAATTTTCTGCAAATTCCTGCAGCGTAATGGTGTCATTATATACCGGCTCCACAAATCCGCTGTATTTCTCGTCCACCTGGGTAAGTTTCGGGAAACGGCTGGCAGTGATCTTATCCGACTTGTTCGGCGTGGTAACCGCCAGTACTTTTTCCACCGGTGTGTTCGCCGGAACTTCCACACCTTCTACATTGACCATTTCGGAAGCTGCAGTACCCTGGGCTGCGGGGGCCTGGCCGGTCACATTCTGCAGGGACGGGATCGTATCCTCGGTCAGCGCCGATGCGCCCACATAGGGAATCCGTCCGACACCACCCATACTGTTGACCTTCAGCGCAAGGATCTTGTTCTTTTCATCTACCAGACTGATCACCTGACGATTCAGTCTGCCGATTTCCTTATAGAGTGTAGTATTCTCATCCTTGGTAGCACGAAGCTTCACGTGAATAATGATCTTTCGTACCACAATAACACCGACCAGGATCGGGATGGCAATAAGAACCACTGCTAAAAGGATCGATAGTATTTTCAGCGGAAGGCTGAACGGAATAAAATATGTCATAAATATGGCCGCATATTCTACCCATCCTGTGATAAATACCTTTACAAATCCCATAAAGATCGATGCGATCCATTCTGCTATGTTATAGATGACCTTTGCGATCAGCTCATAGGCCAGTTTCAAAAATTCACTCATACAGCTTTTATCCTCTTATGTTTCTTACTGCTTATCACCGTTCGCTGCTTCTTTTGCTGCCTTTGCCTCTGCAAGCACCGCTTCTGCCTCGGCTTTCAGCCTTTTTGCCTCTTCCAGTGCCGCCTGGGCTTCGGCTTTCTCTGCAGATTCTGCCTCCGCTTTCTTCACGGCATCTTCCACAGCCATAGCTTTTTTGAGGCTGATGCCTACCATGATCAGATGGTATACCTGATAAATAAAGAACAGAAGCATCGGCAAAACGATCACCAGCAAAAATCCTACGCTGCTGGAAAGGAAATCCATCACATGACCGAATTTGTTCAGTTTACCTACATATTTACCTACGATATCTCCGTCCGCGATAATATGCGTATCGGCGATGGCATTGTTATCACCTTTCGTGGTATAGCTGCGAACGCCCTGCGTCTCTTCGATCTTATCGATACGGTGCGTATTCAGCGCATACTCATTATTGATAATGGTATGAAAACAGATGATATCTCCTTCGTTGAGTTTTGCGGTATCACATTTTTTGATAAAGATCAGGTCTCCGGAATAAAACGTGGGAGCCATGGAATCTGTCTTTACGACCATTGGCGTGTATCCTGCCAAGCTCGATACATTGGCTGTATCTCTGGTGGCCAGCGTCGTAAACGCAAACAGAGCCGCAGTGAGGATGATCACCCACAATACAATGCTGATAACAACGGTTACTCCTTTTTTCAAAGCTTTCATTCTTTTTTCCTTTCCATACATCTGTAAGTATTCTACAGGGTATCTGTTTGTTTTTCACACATATTTATCTTTTTTATTCGCTGGTATCCAGCGGATTATTGTCTTCATCGGTTCCCTCAAAACGGAGCTGTATCGAGTAATCCGCACTCCTAAGCTCGTCTGTACAGGAAGCATCCGTTCCTTCCAGCCAGACGCGGATCGTCACCGGAAGATTCTGGTTTGCCGTCAGGGAAAACAGCGCATTACTGTCATTATATACCATGCGCTCCGGCGCCGGCAGCTCAAAAGTCCGGATGCCGTTTTGCAGGGCATCACCGCTGGCATTTCCCGGATGATATACGACGGTCTTTCCCTGCGCTGTAAAACTGATGCGCATGGCGTTTGCCAGCTGGGAATTCCGGGATATGACCCGTGTGCCATCCTGGCTGTCTGCACTGTTTTCGCTGGTCAGATGGACGATCATATCCTGTCCCGCCATAAAATGGAGGACAAATTCCAGATATGCCCCTGTATCCGTCTTTACCTGTGTGCCATCCTCCAGAGAAAAGCTGATACAGTCGCGGGTGGTTACCGGTTCCAGAAACGTATCTTTCATATCGTATCCCTGGTCCTGCCGTATACGCTGTGCGATCTCTTCAAAGCTGAGTGTTTTGACATATTCCTCCAGTGTTTCATGGGGATCCAGATCAAATCGAAGATTTGTACCGGAAGATATGTCCAGTCCAATACTCTTAACCCTGGAAAAATCAGCAATGGTAAACCAGGCGGCTGTGGCAGCCGTGATACTGATTATGCTCAAAAGTACCAGCAGGATCGTCAGATATGCCTTTTTGCCCACTTCTTTGTTATTTTGCTTCTTTTGCGAACTGCGCTCTCGTTCTTTCATCAGTTGCCTCCTTCTTCGGTACCTGTCAGTACACCATAAAAGGCCAGATGAAGATCAACGCCGTCGTAGCTGATGGCATCTGAACAGTCGGGATCGCATCCCTCCAGATAAAAGTAAATGTCCACCGGATATATTTTATTTAATTCCATGTTTAGCAGAGGTTTGTCCGGCAATATGGTGTTATCTCCCTCCATGACTATGGTATAGGAAGCAAGTGCAACCGCCGGATCTTTAACCGCACGCACCGTCCCGGAAGAACCATCCAGTACCTGGCCCTCTTCCAGAAGAGCTCCGTTCAGCGATGTGTTCTGTACCCGTTCTGCCTGCGCATTGGTCTTGTCACTCAGATAAAAGATGACTGCGTTGGCCCCGTCAAAGGTGAGACCAAGTCTGGCCGCATGAGAAAGCTGTCCGGAAGTTTCTGTCAACAGTGCGCCGCCGGCAGCTTCACTCTCATCCAGATACAGCGCCATTGTGCTGCCCTGGGGCTGTCCCTCTGCCGCGGCTTTCAGATAGATCCGTCCATGATAGTAGCGTTTCTCATCTTTTACGGTCACAAAACCGGAAGCCATATCTCCTACTGTTGTCGAATTATATACAAAGGTTTTCAGATCCGCTGTGGATACGGGAAACAGCTCATCGGAAGAAGTCGCATTGACTTGTACGATATTGCTTACGTCTGCCCCGTTAAACCCGTCGCCGCCCTGGGAACTCACCTGCAATTCCAGAGTTGTGGTTCCGGATCTCGTCTGCACAGTGTCCGTATCCACGACCCTGTTCGACGAAAACCAGGCATATGTGGCTGCTGTCAATGCCACCAGAACGATGATAAGCATCAGCAGCACGCCCCAGGTTTTGCTAAGCAGCCCCGGTTTCTTCATTGCGCTCCTCCTTCTTTGGAATAGCTAAAGGCTCAGCCCTCTATCCCTGTATTTTCTCTACTGTATATCTTCTTTGGCTACTCCGGCAAAAGCCAGCGAAATGGCTGTATCCTTCTGCTGCGCCGCGTTGATACAGTTCTCATCGCAGCCTTCCATATATAACCAAAACTCTACCGTAGCAACCTCATCTGTATTTAAATGCACAAGCATCTTTTGCCCTGCACCGGGCTTAGTATCCTCTTCCGACTGTTCTACGGCCAGATAATCTGCCAGATCTACTGCCGGATCCCTGACAAACACAGCCTTTCCATTGCCATTTACGGATGAGATCACGCTTCCCTTCTCGGAAGTTGTCACTGCAGAGGCTGCATTTCCCGTGTTGCCCATAGCATCCAGCCGGAAAATAAACGTGTCTGTCCCACTTTGCGAGGTGATCTTCATTCCCAGGCGTAAGGCTGCCAGAAGCTGGCCCGTATTTCCAAAATCAAGACCTGTGCGCTTGAGATACACGTCACACGCCTTGTATTCCGACCGAAGATATACCGTACCATGCAAAAGCTTTGTATCTGCCTCTTTTGTTACATCTCTGTATAAAACAGAAATGCCCTCTCTGGTTTGCGCCACCGCTTCATAAAAGCGGTTGAGATCAGAGGTGGATACCGGCGCCAGATATTGGGGAGAGCCGGTCAAGATAAGCTCGCATTTTTCACCAAAAGGACCGTCTTTACGGGAAGCGATCTGAAGGCTTGCATCACCCTCACTAACCGCACTGTTCATTGGCTCTACATTGGTAGACGCGCTGATCGTAAACCAGGCATATGTGGCTGTCGTAAGGGTCACTAAAAGGAGAAGGATCCAGAAAACAGCCAGAAACGCAGATCCCTGCCATACTTTTTTCTTCATAACAGATCTCCTCCTTTCTCAAGTCATCCTGCTATTGTTCAACACCGGCAAAAGACAGCGCCAGATTGCGAAGCGTTGTCGCGCAAAGATTATTGGTACAATCTTCATCACAGCCTTCCAGCCAGATGTATATATCCAGCTGCACCGCATCACCAAAGCCTTTGTTTCCATCACCGGAAACTGTACATATAGGAAGAGATCCTGTTTTCAGGCTTACGGTTCCGTCATCTGCGTAGTTACAGAACTGCTCACTTGTATATGGGGTAAAGGGCACGGTGGTTCCATCGGTTTTTGATGAATCCAGTACGTATCCTTCTTTTCCAGTAGCCGTATTATACTGTGCCTCAGGATTTTTACCGTTATTGATGGCAAAAATGTACTCCTTCTGAACCGGCTTGTTCTGTCCCGGCTGGTGTGCCTCCAGGCCAACACGGATGGCTGTGGAGATCGGATTCTTCTCGTCACTGTCCTCGTAACCGATATTTGACAGATATACATCCATTGTGCCGCCGTTTGTCCGGATATATATACTGGTTTTATAGTAATCACTGGAATCTCCCTTGCCAAAGAGGCTGGCTACAAGAGTCGGCTGGTTCTCACTTCCGTCGGTAAACCCGAAGACCTTTTGAAAGCCCCCGGAAATCTTATTTGTCGACACAGGATTCAGACTGCCCACAAATGCATCCAGCACTGTCGATGAGCTGTAATCTCCATCGTATGCGTTGCTGATCTGAAGCGAGGCACTTGCTCCTGCTGCCATATGTACGTTGGTGGTATGTGCCCCGGTATTGTAGATGTACCAGGCAAAGGTTGCCGTCATAACTGCCAGTAACGCGATACACAGCGCAATCACAGCAGTAATAAACCGTCGTTTTAAATGTTTTGCTGAAGTATTCACTTGGTTCCTCTCTTCTATATGGATAAAGAGTGCTTCTTAACCCACTTACCACGTGATATCACAATAAAAAAATATTAACTTACATTATACTAGAGTACTGCACAGATTTCAACAATTCTGTTATTTTCTCAAGGGCATCTCCAAAGCTTTGTCATCCCAGGAAATCGGTTGCCATACGACCTGTGAAACGGTCGGCGGCTTCTTTTGGACTCTTAAAAGAACTAAGATATGCCTCAAAAAAACTGCCGTGTCAGTTACACACCAACACGACAGCCAGATATCCCGTGATCAGCTTATTTCCGTAAAAGTTCCAGCACTTTTCCTGCAGCATCTCCCTCCCAGGAAGTCAATTCCAGCACCGCCTGAGGAATGGTCTGCTCACCGGAATCCGGATTATGAAACCACACACAGTCCATTCCCGCAGCTGCGGCAGCTTTTCCTCCGTTGGTAGAATCCTCCACCACAAGACAGTCCTTTGGCAAAACCCCCAGCTTTTCCGCCGCGATCAGAAAGGTATCCGGCGCAGGCTTCGGATGACCCACATTTTCTCCGCTGACCTTTACAGTAAAGCAGTCCCCGATTCCAAGTTCCCGCAACGCCTGATCTATATGCCGCATGGGAGAAGAAGAGGCCACCGCCAAAACATATCCTTCCTCATGCAGTTTTCTTACAGTCTCCACCAGCCCCGGAAGCTTCGGATATCCTTCCTCCCGGATCAACCGATCCTTCTCTGCCGCCATCCGGTCAAAGATCACCCGCTTATCCGGAAAGGCTTTCCCGTAATTATCCCGGATCAGCTGCAGAAGAAAGGTCATCGTGGAGCCGATGCAGGGCTTATAAATATCATAGTCCAGGTCGATTCCCTCTTCGCCAAATACCTTTTTCCAACAACGAAAATGTAAAGGCTCTGTGTTAACCAACACACCATCCATATCAAAAATAACTGCTTTCATTCTGTTTTCCTTCCATTATCAAAATGCAATCTGTTTTCTTTCAGGTATCAGATGTACCACGATGCTTCCCATACCATCTGCTTTACCGATGCATATGATACAGCTTCTCATAAATACCA
>JAEDOO010000080.1 GCA_016301965.1 Lachnospiraceae bacterium
TCTTCACCGTACGCTACCACTACATTCGCAAACTGATTGGCATCCAGATCATAGCCTTCACCGGCTATTCCTGCTGCTTTCGCCTGAATATCTGCTGCAGCAAAAGTAGCTGTTCCTTCTGTCCTGCTGGTCCGTGTAAGGTCATCGCTTCCCAGTGTTTTATCTCCGGCAGTTACAACAACATGCAGTGTGGCGGTAAGTTCTTCCTGCTCTGTTGCCACAAAGCTGATTGTCACAGTTTCACCACCGTTAACAGAAACATCCTTATAACTCTGTTCTCCCAGAACATAGCCTTCCGGTAAGATGACAGCCTCTGCTGCAGCCTTGATCTCCTCGTCTGTAAAGGTCACTGCCTCACCGTTTGAACTATTTTTAGTAAGAGCATCAGCAGTACCCAGTGTATTGCCATTAGCATCCACAATAGTAATATTCAGCGTGGCTGTTGCCTGAGAGTCCAGTGACTGTGCCACCTGCTGTGCTACAGCGTATTCTGCCTCGACAGTAGCCACATGACCCGCCTGCTCTTTAGCCTGATCCTCGGAAAGCCCCTGTTCAACCATCTGGCTGTAAGCCTGCTCATAAACCTGATCATACACTGCCTGATACATCTGCTCTTTCACAGCATTATAAGCATCCGGATATTTCTCCTTAATATATGCAGCATAGCCGACTTTCTTACCTTCTGTACGGCCGTCTTCCATGGCCCCCTGTTCAAAGATCGGTGTCAGCACTTCTTTGCAGTAAGCTTCCAGATCGCCGCTGGCAAGATATTCATTTACCGGTTCATTACCAGAGGGAGCCTTCATCATGGTAATGTTCTTTCCTTCGGCATCTTTCTGGCTCTGGTTCATGATGTAGGGCATGTTAAAGCTTGCTCTGTTGGACAGCCAGTCCATCAGCACCATAAGCTTGTCCACATATGTTTTTGCTCCGGAGTTCTTCACGAAGTTAAGAGCTTCATCTTTTGCGGCAATCAAGTCTTCTCCGTAGAACTTAACTGTAGCCATATTGCCCAGATAGAAGGTCATGATACAGCCAAACAGGTCATCATAAGATACCATTCCGGCATCAATAGCCACCTGAGGAATACCGGCTACCACCAGCATGCCGCCCAGGGGACTGGTATCGGTATTTTTGGTGTAAAAGTAGGGATCCATAACGCCCAGATACTGTGGGTAGTCTTCATGTGTCTTCAGATAAAGGGCATACAGAGAGGTCAGCTGCTGCTTCTGCTCATCTGTAAGTCCGGAAGTTGTCTCTGCGCCTTCCTGTCCGCCGCCTTCTGTCTCATCTTCCGCTGCATAGGCAGAGATCGAATAGGCAGAAGCTGCTGCCACACTGGCGCCTGCATCGGATTCTGCTTCATCCGATGCCTTGGCATTCTCGGTTACTGCTTCCATCTCATCCACAGCAGTAACAAGCGCCTCGCTTCTCTCGATTACCAGATATGTTGCCATACCTTTGCTTACTGCACAGGTAACCTTGATCAGACCATCAACATAATTCTCTTCCAGTACTTCAGCCACCAGAGCATCCATATCGGAAGCAGAAACACCATACTTGGAAACATTCACGACTTTGTCTTTTCCCAAAAGAATGATGCTTCGAAGATCTGCTTTCACTTCAGCTGTAGTATACTCACCGTCAAGAGTTACTGCGCTCGCACTTGATGTGGAACCGATCTGCGCGGTGGTACTGGTTTCAACAGTCACATCTGAAGTGCCTGTTACAGGAGCGGCCATTGCGATGGACGGCATTGCGCCGGGTACCATAAAGAATGCCATGGTCACTGCAACAAGTCTCTTTACAATCTTGTTCATTGCGTCTCCTTCTTTCTATAAAATATTTTTAAGGTTCCGTACAATCCTACAGCCTTCGCCGGAAAAGCACATGGAAAATCGCTTCGCTTTGCGATAGTCTGATTTTTTGTTCTTCCCCTTGTATAAAACCTTAGCACCATTCTATCATATTTGCAGCTTCCATGTATATTGAATTCATCTTTTTCATATTTCCTCAACTTGATTCTTTTTATTTCATTTTAATCTATTTCAATTCATATTTCCTCTCCTTTCTTCCCGTGACATTCACAGGAAGATAAAGTAACATAACACATGTAATAAATCCGGTTCACATAACTGAGATTTCTTTTACGATTTTTATCGTAAAATATCACGTCTGAAAGAGAGAACATTTTTATGATGAAAGAACAAGCGAAATTAACTGGCAAACCCAGTATTGATCGTCCCTGGTTAAAATATTATCCGGAGCAGCTTCTGCAGATGATCCATCGTCCTCTGTGTACTGTTACCGAATATTTAAAGAATCTCTGCCCCGGCATGGATGTTGCTGCTGTCGAATATTACGGCGAACAGATCTCCTGGGGTACGATCTTTGACGAGGCAGACAAGGCAGCCCGCGGATTAAGAGCCCTTGGTTTTGGTGAAGGTGATCAGATTCCGATATTCCTCAAGCTGGTTCCTGAATTTCTTACTCTGCTTCTGGCTGCCGAAAAGATCGGTGCTTCCCTTCTCTGCAGAGACAATACTCTGGAAGAAAATGTAGAGGCCGTTGTCAAATCCGGCGCTTCTGCTATCATTGCCCACGATTATATGTCTCAGGAAGAGCTTGACGCTTTCCAGAAAGCCGGCGTAAAGCATTTTGTTCTGGTTAATCCGCTGCAGCGCGGCAGCCGTGACGGCATGCCCGACTACATCCAGAGCTGTCTGGATGCTCTCTATACACAGGATCCGGTCGTATCCCCCACTGTTCTGTGCTGGGATGATTTTCTTAAGTCCGGTGAATCCTTTACCGGTACGGTAGAAGCTCCTGTGGATATCGATCGTCCGCTGTTTCGAGCCTATACTTCCGGTTCTACCGGTCCTTCCAAGCAGGTCATTCATTCTGCCAACACCATGCTTTCCACCGTGTGCCAGATGAATTTCTACAGTGAGAATACAGAAGGCCGTTCTACCTGGCTGGTTACCTGTCTGCCGCCGGCGCTGGTAGCCGTTGTAGTTTCCATGGTACTGCTTCCGCTGTCTTCCAACCGTCTGCTGATCATGGATCCCTTTGTATCCGACAAAGATGTGGATCTCGAATTAATGCGCTATAAAGCCAACAACTGGCCCACCATTCCGATGTTTATTGAAATTGTCATGAGAAACGGACGTATGGGTGCAGGCTATGACCTCTCCCATCTGTTAGCTATGGGACCTGGCTGTGAAGCCTTCAATAACATTCAGATCCAGCGCGCGCAGAATTTCCTGCATCAGCATAACTGCAATATCCGTCTGACCACGGGCTATGGCTGCAGTGAAGCCGGATCCAGCATTACACTGCCGATGTCTCCCCATCCCATTGCCGACGGCAATGTCGGTGTGCCGATGCCGCTGAACACGGTTTCAATTTTCAAACCCGGCACACAGGAAGAGCTGACCTATGGTGAAGTTGGTGAGATCTGTATCTATGGTCCCGGCAATATGCTCGGCTATGATGACGAGGAATCCACCTCCAAAGCCCTGCAGCTTCATCCGGATGGTAAGGTCTGGCTTCATATGGGTGATCTCGGCTGCATGAACGAGGACGGTGTGCTTTACGTTATGACACGTGGTGCTTCTCCCCGTTACGGCGGCGGCGATCTGGCTGTACAGCCCATGGAGAATCTGGTGGCAGATGCACGAATCGATGGTATTGATGATGAGTTTTTCGTTGTCGTACCTGACCATAAACATCCGGGATATTTTGTTCCCTATCTGTATGTATCCCTGTTTGACGGTTATACTGTGGATGACATTCAGGATCAGGTAACCGATTGTCTTGAGGAGTATATGTACCCGGTAGAGATCATTCCCATTCCGGAGCGTCCCTTCTTCCACTTCAAGACCAACCGTATTGGTCTGGTTCGTGAATTGCAGGAACGCTACGCCTGAGAAAATATCAAAACGAGCCAGGGGGACAGGTTCCAAACCTGTCCCCCTGGCTCGTTTTGGCTCTTTATATCCTTTTTCAGGAAATCAGATGGCTGCCTCGAATGGTATGCCGAATGTAGTTGCTGATGGCGATACGGTCAGAAATGACAACATCCTCACACTCGGTCCAGACGCATTGATAAAAACGGTCAAATAATGCCTGCACGTCTCTCCGGTTAATGATGACCAGATTATTTTTGGTCCGTTTGCTATTGTCCAGCCGCAGATAGGAAAGCATATCCGACAAAAAAACACATTGATTTGTTATGTATTGAAAATCCGCAATAAACTGTCCATAGACCAGCTTAACTTCCAGATTTGTGTTGTCCCGGCAAAGTCTGAACAAATATTCCAGATAGCTTCGTCTCTGTTCCGGTGTAAGACATACTTTATGATTAAAAAAGTCCAGTTCACCCGTGGTATTAAAATCAGCCAGTGCCGACTCATAAATAATAATCTTGACCCGGGATTCTGCCAGAAGATTATGCGTCAGTCGATGCATATCATAGATCTCGTCTCTTGAAACTGTGCTTTCATCTGCGTCAACTGCCAGTTGATCCACAATTTCTTCAAACAAATCATCCGGCAGAAAATGTTCTGTCAAATGTCCCATAACCCAGCGCAAATTGGGAGACAGCAGCGAACGAACATATTCATGCCCCCGCAGCATAGTCAGTATGCTGGTTTTTCGAAACAGCAGGTTTTCTCTGCTGCAGAGCGTATCCACATACGTATAAAATACATCCGCATTATCCTTTTCCTCACTGGTGACCACCGACAGACAACGGTTCGGACCGACCAGCATACCGGAAATTACATATTCATGTTCAACAGCGAAAATCATTTTACCGCTGGCGCTGTGGTTGGAATACAGCTGGAAATCAATCTTAGTATTCTTGGAGAGCAGATTCAAAAGAAAGATCGTATCGTAAATACAGTCCATCTCCTCCGTATTCAGATTGATCAGCATAGAAAAATGAACATCCGGATAAGAATGCGTTTCTGAGGGATTGGCATCCTGTATTTCTACCATCTGCAGACGATAATCATGTTCTATAGCCAGAATATCCATGGCTGCCATAATATGCAGTGATTTTACCCGCCGCAGAACCGGGTGCCCCATTTTGGAAATATATTCTGACAAAGTCGTTTCCGGATAAAATACCGCTTTCGGAGAAATACTGTCCCCTGTCTGCTTCTGTAAATCTCTGACATAATTATATTCCGCATCCAGATGATCATAGATCGCGTTCTCCAATTCCTGCGGGGTTTCTACCTGATATTCTCTCTGCAGCATTTCCAGTTTTTCCTGATCTACAGTGGTAACCACGCAGTGACTGATTTTCTGCAGCACACTCACTTTCATCTTTTCTGCCGGAAGCATCTGCCCACTGATCCATTTACTGATATAAGAAACATCATACTGAAGGTATGTTGCCAACATATAGTTTTTCAGATCTGCTACGGCCATTAACTGTTTTAATAATGTACTGAACCGGTTTTTCTTATCCATGCCATCCCCCATTTTATCCAAAAGTATTTTGAGAGAACCTCTGCTCTCCTGGTCGAAATATTATGTTATTCACGAATCATGACATTAATTATACAATACCACATTTTTTCCTTTATTTCCATGAAACTGTACGATTCTTTCCCTGAAGAACGTATTTATGGTCACTGTTTACTTGCTTGCCAGTGAACAGTAACTATTTATGCCTTTACTCATTGCGGACAGCCTGCACTACGCAGCGGATCCTGTCACTGGCCGTACAGGTAGACAACATCAGTACCGGTTCATTCCCCGTAAACGCTGCACTGCACTCCACCTCTGACTGCGCCTGCATATTGTCCATATATGCTTTCAACTCTTCTCCCTGTGTATACGCCAGCTCATAGACCGCATCGTCATCACGTACTGTATGTACCGAAAAAATCTCATACCGGTAATCTCCATTCGGTGTCAGGATCCAGATATACGGGCTCTTATCATACGTCTCCTGCTTACGATATTCTTTCAGCCGGCCGAACATGGATCTGTTTTTCATATTGTGCCCGTAAACGACGGATACCGGATCCAGAAAATCTGCACTGTTCCGGGAATCCAGAAAAATAGACGCAGAAAAATTCTTCTTTTTTTCGGCAGTGTGGTGCAGATAGTAATCGTTGTCCTCTCCCTGTACAACAGGATAACTGATCTCAGGGATAGCTTCTGCATAGATCCAGCCCACGATATCCTTATTGACCTGCTGCAGTGCAGAAAAATCTACAGAAATCGGCGCTTCCGGCAATGTCTCTGCCGCCAAAGCTCCCGGGTCAGAAACTGTGGCCGTTGTATCCGGCTTTCTGTCTTTTTGCACTACGTATTGCATAAAGTTATCGTATTCCTTCTCTCCTGCTCTGTACTCAGACATAATCCCGATAATTTTCCCGGCAGCAAAAAGTGTAACTGCCAGTGCCGCCAGTAAAAGTAAATCGGATGCCCGTTTTTTTCTTCTATTTTTTCTTATCGTACCCATAGTATTCTTCATCTCTTTCTTTATTTTCCAATTTTTTCTCATAGTAGCATATTCTCTGTTGAATGACAATCAAAGGATAAGGAAAGTCGGTCTTCCCATTGCACTATTGGCTCTAAAAAACGGAGCCCTGCTTTGCCGCAGGCTCCGTCTTCATTCTCTGTCGAACAGACCGCTTCCGTATTTCTTTACAGTATTTCCATCACAGAAGGATTCCTGCCAGCATCTCCACCAGAAACACCACACCGCAGCAAAGCACCGCCACTTTAAACAGGCTGGCTCCCACCCACGCGGCAGCAATGCCCAGCACGAGAGCAAGGATTCCTGCCAGCGGCAGCTGGGTGGCCTCAAGGATTGCCGGAAAAGTCATGACCGCCAACGTCACGTAAGGCAGATAAAAAAGGAAAGACTGAATAAACTGATTTTCAATCTTGCCGCGGATCAGTGTCAACGGCAGAATGCGAATCATTGCTGAGGTAAGTGCTGCCACCAGAATATAGATATAAATATTATGACTCATGGGACACCTCCTCCATCTTCACCGGGAACAGCCATGCGCCTGCCGCCGAAATCACCACGGTAAGAATGATCGTGCGCATACTTTGTGAAACCTGTGCCAGCAAAGAAATGTGCGATGCCAGAAAGCTGCAGACAAAGCTCACTACGATCAGACCTGCCACCACCTTATTCGTCTTTGCCGGCGGAATAATAATCGCCAGAAACATACCATACAGCGCCACGCTGAGCGCACTGACCACCGATACCGGCAGTATATTTCCCGCAATAATACCAATGGCTGTCCCGCAGGCCCAGGCCGGAATAGCCAGAAGCATGGCACCGTAATGATACCATGGATCTACAGCCCCTTTTCTGGCGATGGACGCGCCGAAAATTTCATCTGTGATGCCAAATCCCACCAGAATCCTGTGCAGCATCCCCGTTTTTTTGTCAAACCGTTGGCTCAGCGCACAGCTCATCAGCATATACCTTGCATTCGTTACCAGAATGATCAATGCCATCTCTATATAGGGCGCCCCCGCCTGGATAACTGTAAATTCAGCATATTCGCCGGCTGAGGCATGATTTAAAATGCTGGAAATAAAGCCCTGCAGCGCATTCAATCCTGCTTTTCTGGCGGTGATCCCCAGGGAAAAAGCCACGGCAAAATACCCCAGGGCAATGGGCACGCCGTCCCGCATTCCTTCATAAAAGCCAATATTTTTTATCTTCGTTGTCCTGTCTTTTATCATATGTAATTTCTCCATGCAAAAAAGTCAGCGCAAAACAGGCTGACAATATCTTGCGTACACCTTTGTACAGCATTGCATAGTGTACCAAATATCTGTCCAAAAAACAATATAAAAATCAAAACGGGCGTTTTACCGGCTCATACATTTTTTCAGAACCTGAACGACTTTATTTACATTTCCTTCCTCAATATACACATCATATTTTTCCGGAATGCTGCCGAAGGTTACGGTTTTCTGCAGATTCAGCATATTCTTCAAATAACTGTTCATATTATCTCTGGTAGCATTTCGATTATAAATTTTAATGATTCCATACAAACAGATAGGAATTTGCGTCTGCCACATGGTTAACCACAATACTCAAAAACACAACACAGGAAAAATAGGATGCCTGTTTTTAGGGATGATTTGTCAAAAATCCTTTTCTCTGCAGGCAGGGCAAAGCATTAAATTTCCCCAGCCAGTTCAAACCCTTTCTTAGCAGCAATCACTGCAATGATCTCGTTGATCACAGCCGCTGCCGCTATGGTTCCCTTCACCACAGTGGCCAGCTGGGGTTCAGAACCGGACAGTGTAGTACAAATAATTCCAGTAAACACCAGAGAGACCCCGGAATGGGGCAAAAGCGTCAGTCCCAGATACTGCTGCACGGTTTTTGGCATATGCATGATCCTGGCTCCGATCCTGGCTCCGGAATATTTTCCGACAGCTCTGCCCACAATATAGAGCACTGTATACAGCCCTGCTCCAAGAACCAGATGATAATCCAGCGGCGCACCCAGATCGACAATGGCTGCCA
>JAEDOO010000081.1 GCA_016301965.1 Lachnospiraceae bacterium
CAAGGAAGGGCCGCTTGTAAAAACGCAAATACATCTCCCATAATTATTTACCTTCCTTTTTTTCCTCAATGATCTCACCGCCTGCAGTGACAGTCAGATACATTTTCTCCATACTGGCATCAAACGAAAAATCATCAGATGCCACCGTATTTCCATCTGCATCTTTTACGGTAATGGTAAAGGGTATCGGAGCTTCCCTATCCTTGGACACCATCATGATATCGTTATCCATAAAGAAGTATTCTCCGCTGTCCATCACTTTGTAATCGGCACAGCTTCCCCCTCCGCTGAAGCCATCGTAGGACATGGAAACGGCATCCGCATCGTTTCGCTCCAGTTTTACATAAACGCCGTATTGTTCCGACTGGAAACCCAAACCGGTTGCTCTGTTCCATATCCTGGTTTCCACCATACTGGTTTTCAAGATTACCTCATCGATTTCACCCTTGGTAGGGATCGTTATATCGAAATCTCCTGTCTCAAAGAAACCGAACACAGCGCTAAATCGAAATCCCACATAGAGCTTTCCGTCCCATTCTTCACTATAATACCCGCAAAATCCCTCCGGGAACGAACCGGGATAGAATCCTTTTATATGAACGGAGTCCTCACTGACTTCCACAGAGGTAATGCCTGCACCATGGCAGGCACGAAAGCCACCCAGCTTCCACCCATAGCGTCCGACAAGAAAAATAGCCAGCAGAACAACTGCCAGAACCGCCAAAACAGTCAGTGTTCTTTTTACTACCTTCATCTCATTATTTCTCCTTTCAGAACTCGGAGCATCTTTGACCGCCATCCCTATATGATTTGTTTTATCTGAATTCCCATAAACAAGCCCAAACATAGCATAGCGAATGGATTCCGCATTCTTTATTTCTTCATTGCCGCTTTAAAAACCCGCCTTTATCCAGAAGCATTAGTCCATAACTGTGTTCATAGTTTTCTGCGAAGTAGAAATCAGCACATCGGCCCTCCGGGCAATACACGATGCTCCACATGGTCTTTTCCCAGTGTTCTGCCGACTGTGGGTAGTTTTTCTGTGCCACGGATTCCAGTATATCCCGGACATCCATTTCATCGGCAGGGCCGGTATACGTGGAAAGAGTATCAAAGCGAAGGTGGGACTGCCTGGAGCCCACGCCCTGTTTGGCGCAGTCGCTTAAATAGTGGTTGGTGACTACCTTCGTTTCCGTGACCAGCATTTCGTCATCCACATACTCCACGACCACGCTTTTCCCCCCGGCATCTGCAATGGAAAGATGGTGCGCGGAGCCGATGGAGGAATTCATATCGTACTGCTCCAACAGGGCGATGGCTTCATCCGCATCTGCCGCCCTGTCCAGCAAGAGACGAATGGCCGTTGTGGTGGTCAGATCTGGCTTGTCGGTCTGCTGATGGGTCTCCTCCTTGTCTCCTGCCATCAGATCAGCAACCACAAGTCCCTTTTCATTCATGCCGTCCAGCGGGACATAGACCGCTGCCAGAGTCTGCATCCGCTCGATCATGGAGCCGTCAGGGGTATATTCCTCGTTGAATCCCAAAAAGTCCAAGCAACAGGTGGAAACGGATTCATAGCCGTTTTTTGGCCTGGTATGTACGATCATGGTCTGACATTCTTCCCAATCGTAGTTGCGCCCGAAGAAGGTTGTTCCGTTCTCATCTGCCACAGAGATGGTGGAGCAGCCAAACTCTCCGGTCTGTACATCGCTTTCGATCTTGTAGAATCCATGGGACAAATATCCAATCAGATAGTCTGCCAATGAACTGTCACTGGCAGCGCCGCCTTGTGAAAGAAAATCATCAAAGCCGTAATCGCCGTAGTACTCCATGGAATACAGGCCATCCTCCAGCTTTTCGATGCTGTTTGCTGCTGTGATAAAGATGCCGAACATCCACCAGCCTCCTGCGGCAAGAATAATCAACAGTGCAATAATGCCACCGCAGATCCATTTGAGAATAGTTTTCTTACTCTTTTTCATAATCTGTCTCAGCTCCCTGGTTTACGTTCTCCCTTTTGTCTTCTGCAATGCGGAAACTGCGCGCTGCAAAGAACATACAGGAAGCGGCTGCAAACAGAATACCGCCAAAAGAGATCTTTACACAGGTTGCCATAAGAATGCCCGATATGGTCATCAATACGCCTGCACAGATGAGCATACGCGAAGTAAAATGCTTATCCTCCATCATTTTTGTCCTCCATAAATTATCGTTTGCCTTATTTATTATCAAAGCCTATGATCGGCAAAATCGCATAGACGTAAACCGGATACCATTTATAGTCTGCTCCCTGTGCGTCTCCGAGAAACCAAGATGTCGGAAAATTTCCACAGCATAGGGTGAAGAATTCACGGTAAAATCCTGTCTGTCATATTCTTTTCGCATCGTTTCAAACAGGCTCCGGCCAATACCTTTCCTCTGATAATCTGCTGTCACGAAAAAACCTCCGATATGCTGCGGTTCTCTCATACAGAGCGTTCCCACAAGCAGATCACCGTCAAAGGCGCCATAGAAGGTGAGATTTCTGGTACGTTCTTCATCATCAAGACTGTTCCTGAATTCACGGATACCTTCTTCTGAATACTCTGGCGCTTCAAACTGACAAAACACGTCCCAGCAAAGCTCCTTTGCGGTCGGGATTTCCTCGGCACACAAACGACGTACAGGATACTTTTCTGCCTGTCTTGTAAGTCCGTAAAGTGCCATATCCAGTATCTGCCCATTCTTAACAGCATTACTCCTCATGATACCTTCGAACTGAAATCCTGCTTTTTCAAGAACATGCCGTGAACCGATGTTATAGGCAAACGGCTCCGCAAAAATTCGAAGAATATCTGTCTCAGCAAAAACCTTCTCACAAAGCAGCTTTACCGCTTCCGTCATAATGCCCCGGCCCCAGTATTCCTCTGCCAGATAATACCCCAGTTCGGCCGTACGGCAATGAATGTTTCCCTGACGGAATGCACCGATACTGCCAACTGCCGTTCCATCAATATCAATGACATAAGCAAAGGTATCCTTCGGATTTGAAGACAAAATAAATATGATATAATCCAAAGCATCCTTTTCCGTATAAGGATAGGGTAAGCCATCCCGCAGATTGTTAAGTACCTTTTTATTTGATAATGCAGATGCCAGCGATGCGGCATCTGATTGTTTCCATGGTCGTAATGATATCTGCATATATTTCTTCCTGCCCCTTTCTCTGCTGTCCTGTCGTCACATGACCCGATATCCCTTTTTTAACAGAACCATAATGCAGTCCCAAAATTCATTCTCACACTTACTGAACATCACACTGCCCTCAAACGGATAAAATGCCAAAATATGATTTTCTTTATCGATCCATGCTTTTTTCTTTTTGTTCGTCATACTAAACTTCTCCCCTTCCAAATACCAAAAATACCGTCATTTACCGACCAACGCATCTTTCGGCTATTTCTCTGTGAGTATACGAAACGGCTTCTCAGCGTCAAAATTCTCATCAGTAAACCCGGGAACTTCCTTGATCGCCTTACAGATACTCAGACTGAACCCCGCCAGAATCTGTCCAATCTCTTTATCAGAATATGGGCATGCTCCCGTAACGATCAAAGTAGCAATACTGTGCACCACCAGCCAAAGATCCCGGAAATAACGATCCGCATCCCCGGCACTGATATGATATGTCTGTTCCATATAGGGCCTTACTTTTGCCTGAGAGCGTTTCATCGCTCCCATAGCATCAAAATCCCCCTCCGCTTTCGTCAGAAACAGCAGCTTGTACAGCTCCGGTTCTTCTTTTGCAAAACGGACATACTGCAGTCCAAATCCCCGAAAAGGTATGTCCTGCCGAAGACCCTCTGCCGCATAACCATCGTATACTCTCTCTGCAGCGGCACGCACCTCTTCCTTTACTGCATCCATGGTAGCAAAACAGGTAAAAACCGGCTGTGTGGAGGTTCCCAGTTCTTCCGCCAGTGCTTTGGCAGTCAGAGCATCAATTCCTTTCCCTCGAACCACCTGAAGTGCCGCATTGACCATTTCTTCTCGTGTAAATTTATTCTTTGGTGCCATATCATCACATCCTTTATTTTCTCAATGATTATTGCAAAACAGAATTGTCTGTTTCAGAGTCTATCCGACTAATAATTTTATTGCAATTCCACGGTGTGCCCCGTCCATGCCATCCCTGTTCCTCCCAGTATCCATAATCCGGCTCTGCGGGTGGAAAATGTTTATGGGCCAAACGCATCAGATAAAACCACTTTTGGGCCCGCGGGTTACAACCCCGCCTGCCTGCATTTTTCCGGATTTTTTCTGCCAGACTGTCTGTTTTTTCATGAATCTTTTTCATTATTCCATCCGGAATCTCCTGGGGCTTTGCGGCCTGTACACCGATTCCCAGCCGATATACCTTATGTATGCCCCACATTTCCAGACTATCAGCCATATCCTGCGCAGTGCTTTTCATTCCGCCTCCGGCAGCGGTAGCTATGGCAACGGCCTGCTTTCTGCTCATTTCCGGCATAGGCCGGTGAACCATCCACCAGGTTCCAAAGTGATCCAGAAAACTCATCATCTGACCTGTGGCATGATATACATACACCGGACTCTCCAGGATCAGAAGATCTGCTTTCAGAATTGCCGTCATTAACGGTTCCAGTTTTTTATAATGAGGACAGTGAGATATATCTGTTTTAAAACAGGTAAAGCAGCCAAGACAGGGCTGGTCAAAATCCCGTGGGAGGAAAAATTCCTGGATTTCCCCACCAACCTTATTAGCCAGTTCTCTGGCCACCCTGCAGGTGCTTCCCTCATGACTCTGCCCATGAATAATAACGATTTTCATGATAATTGACCTCTTTTACTGTTTTTGATTTCCTGAACTGATCTCTTATCCATTAGTATTCTCCTCTCACCGATGAATGCTTATTATTCCTTATCTTATAATCCATGTTGGAAAATGTATAAAATAATTCATAATATATATTGATTAATATATATTATACGTTATATATTAAATGCTTACTGCACGCCTGTCAACAGCATATATAAAAAATCGCTCTTCCAATGTATTCCATCCAAAATAAAATACCGTACCAGTTATTCTTCGGCAACAAAAAAAGAGAAAACACCTGATCTTTTGTACAGCATCATTATAACGCCGGTCTCATTCAGGCAACAGGCAAGTTTTATAGACCATTGTGCTTATTTTATAGAAAATGCTAGTGCGGACTCAGATTATTTCCCGAAAAATCACCAGGATATTTCTTTATGATAGTTTCTTTTGTACTGTCCCGGTGTCATGCCGATATATTTTTCAAAAATACGTATAAAATAGCTCTGAGAAGAAAAATGCAGGTATTCACTGATCATGGCAATGCTGTAGTCGGAATAAATCAGCATATGCCGGGCAGAATTCACCCGTTCCTTCTGAATATAATCCACAATGGATATCCCTGTATCCCGCCGGAATATTCTTGACAGATGGCAGGGGCTGATTCCCGCAGCCTCTGCCACATCCCGAAGAACGATTTTATCATACAGATGAACATGTATATATTCCACTGCTGCCTCTACAGCTGTGCAGTAATGACTACATCCCTCCTTCAACAACCAAAAAAACGGGAAAAAAGCCATCTTTTTCCCGTCTCAATGATATATGTTCTTAAGCCATCTTACTCATTGTATATTTTTACATAAATCTGATCAA
Source organism: Lachnospiraceae bacterium (assembly GCA_016301965.1). Taxonomy (GTDB): domain Bacteria; phylum Bacillota; class Clostridia; order Lachnospirales; family Lachnospiraceae; genus UBA11957. The sequence goes on from JAEDOO010000081.1 coordinate 5,696, forward strand.
CATCCGCATCCGGTGCCGCCAATACCGCTTCATATATCGGACGGATTCTTTCCACCGGCTCCTCAATTGCGTCTGCTATAGTTAATATATCCTTTCCTCTCTGAATCTTCTTTATGATCAGAGAGATCAGCGTTCTACGTTTTCCAAGTTTTTCTCCACGCATCTCGCTTGTTCTTCTTTCTTCCTCAATCTCCGGTGCGTATAATTCCCAAAATGCCTGACACATATCTTCACATCCCTTCACTTTTTCAAATATTTCTCGGTTCGTCTCCATCGCCAGCTGCAGTACCGATTCAGCAAATTCACGCTCGTCCGGGTCTGTCAGTTTTCCGACTTCTTCTATTAACATTCTGGCTTCATTCTCTTTCAGGCCATCTACCAGAGATGTCAACCAGATATGTTCCTTAGGGTCTAGCTCCTTTGTCACTACGATTTGTACGCAGCCCAGATAGGTCTCTTTCGCTTTTTTCTCATTGTGTGTTCCTTTTTTGAAATGAATAGTAAGAAGTGATAAAAAGAAAAGATCATACAAAATACTTTTGTTTCTTTTAGTATATTTTAGGACAAAATAGAAAAGATGTCAATATCCAATGATCTCTTTAAATCAGTAAAAATTTACTGCCGCAGTCCACTTAGAAGACTGCGGCAGTACCACTTTCAATTTATTCAGTTTCTCCACAAAGATACAGAAGCGCTTTGTAAGCTGCTTCTGCATGCCTGGATGAATTCAGGACACCTGCACATACCGGCTCATAAGTTACCAGTTCATACTGTGTCCAGTTTTCATCCTCCAGATACAGAATGCCATCTTTTACATGCTCCTGCAAAGATCCATCATCATACCCGGGAAGTTCTGCCAGATCCATAAAAATCTCCTGCTCCTGAAACCTTTTATATGTTTCTTCATCACAGATCAGGATATCCATATCACCGCTGCTCAGCCAGATACTCATCTGCAGGGAAGCGGTATAATCGTCTCCCGACAGTATGTTGGTGGTAATTGGAACCGTTTCATACTTCCCACCACTGCCGCAAAGCTGCAGAAGATCCGCAGCTAAACGCTGCGTTCCCTCATCTGATTCCAGCACTGTGTCGGATACATTGATATACAGTATCGGTTCCTCCAGCGAATTGTGATAAATCTGTATACCGGAAGTAATGACCACGATCAATATGACGGGCACCAAAAGCCACACCTTGTAATATGTCCACAGATACGGCAGTCTTTTTTTCCAGCCCAGTCCTTTGATCTTTTCCCACTCCATCCGACGTTTTTCCTGTTTGGTCAGATCAGACTCATGGATGATCTCCGGTTCCGGTGTACTTTGGGTTTCCTGTTCATTTTCCTCTTTGTATTCTATTCGCATATCTTTTCCCGTTCCTTTTGCTCAGAATGACTGTTGCGGCCGGACCGGACCCCTGAGTCAGATGACGGCAGCACATCACGCGAAACATTGTAGCACATCCGAAAATCAATTCGGAGAAATTAACCATATTTTTAGAATACTTTCACATTTTACACGCAGATCAGAAAAATTTTGAAACATAACCCTGTACAAAGATCAAAAGCACGATCAGCGGCAGGATCCAGGTCATATACCCTCTGACAGCCTTTGGCAAACGGATGCCTTCTCCGCTATTCGCTTCCTCAGAGAATTTATCAAATCCCCAGCCGTATTTTGTCGTACAGAACAGAAGATACACCAGGCTGCCCAGCGGAAGGATATTATTGCTGACAATAAAATCCTCCAGATCAAGAATATTCGATCCTGCCCCCAGCGGTTCAAAACCACTGAGTACATTAAAACCAAGAATACACGGCATGGACAGGATCACAATGGCAATACCGTTACAGATAGCTGCTTTTTTCCTGCTGCAGCCCGTCATATCCATAGTAAAAGACATAATGTTCTCAAAAACAGCCACTACCGTGGAAATCGCCGCAAAGCTCATAAACAGGAAGAAACAAAATCCCCATATGCGGCCTCCGGCCATAGCGTTAAATACATTCGGCAGAGTAATGAAGATCAGGCTCGGACCGCTGCCAGCTTCCACGCCGTAGGCAAAGCATGCCGGAAAAATAATGAAACCTGCCATCAGTGCCACAAAGGTATCCAGCACCGTAACGCTGATCGCCTCTCCGGTCAGTCTGCGTTCCTTGCCGATATAGCTGCCAAAAATCGCCAGTGCACCGATACCGATACTCAATGTAAAGAAAGCCTGCCCCATGGCAGCAAAAACAGCCTCCCCGAGACCTGCCTCCACCAGACGATGAAAATCCGGTTTCAGATAAAATATAATACCTTCCTGGCCACCCTCCAGAAATACGGAATGTACCGCCAGCACGATCATCAATCCCAGAAGGCAGAGCATCATGACCTTGGTAATACGCTCCACACCATTTTGCAGACCACCGGCACAGATGGTAAAGCACAGAACAACAATGATTATCATGCACACCGTCATCAATAGCGGATCCTGGGTCAGGGAAACAAATTCACCCTGCACTGCTTCCGCATTCAGACCGGCAAAATCGCCTTTTGCCATTTTTACACAGTACAGGATCATCCATCCGGCAATCGTCGTGTAAAACATCATCAGCAGATAATTTCCGGCGATAGCGCCCCATTTGTACCAGTGCCACTTTGTACCTTCGGGTTCCAGTACATCAAAAGATTTGGCCACGCTCTTCTGGCTGGCACGACCCACAGCAAACTCCGCGATCACAATGGGAAGACCCAGGATCAGCAGGAAAAACAGATAGAGCAAAACAAA
>JAEDOO010000082.1 GCA_016301965.1 Lachnospiraceae bacterium
ATACCGCCGGTACGGCCACAGCACAGTCCGCAGCCCGGGTGGGTGATGATAGCGCCTGCATCAGACAGGATCTCCAGCGTACCGTCTGCCAGAGCCTGACGATAGATCTTACGGCTTGCCGGTGTGACGATCAGTTTCACGAAAGGAGCTACTTTTTTGCCCTTAAGAACAGTGGCCGCTTTCTGCAGATCTTCCAGACGTCCGTTGGTGCAGGAACCAATAAATACCTGGTCGATCTTTGTTCCTGCCAGCTCTTTTACAGGATGAATATTGTCCACCTGAGACGGACAGGCCAGAACAGGTACCAGATCCTCGGCCTGGTAGGTCAGTTCTCTGGCATATACAGCGTCCGGATCACCTACCAGAGATTTCTGGAAGTCGTTCAGTTCGATCTCACAGTATTCTGCGGTCTTTTCGTCCGGGGTAAACAGAGCACATTTCGCACCCGCCTCAATGGCCATGTTTGCCATTGTCATTCGGCTGGCTACGGTCATGTTCTCAATCGTATCACCGGTGAATTCCAGCGCCTGGTAGGTAGCACCGTCAGCACGAAGATCGCCGATCAGACGAAGAATGATGTCTTTGGATGTTACATTTGCCGGAAGCTCACCGTTTATGGTAACTTTGATGGTCTGGGGAACCTTGACCCACAGCTGGCCGGTTCCCAGGATGGAAGCCATCTCGGTATAGCCGATGCCGGAGGAGAAAGCACCTACACAGCCATACGTTGTCGTGTGACTGTCTGTACCAAATACTACATCGCCGGGTTTAACATATCCGGCCTCTGTCATCAGCTGATGGCAGATACCGTCACTTCTATGTACATTTTTCATACCATATTTTTCCACGAACTCATTTCCCTTGCGGAAATGGCGGGTGTCATCCACCTGGCTGGCCGGAACCAGATGGTCGTAGATCAGCACGACTTTGTCCGGATCCCAGAGCTTTGTAAAGCCCATTTCCTCGAATTTATCAGCCACGAAGGGAATAAAGATATCGTGGATCATGACTCTATCCACGTTGGTGGTAACAATATCACCGGCTTTGATATCGCTGACACCGGTGTTGTGTTTCAGGATTTTTTCAATAATTGTATAGCCCATGATTAATCCTCCAGTCCGTTTCTCTTGCGCATGGCTTTTACAAGTCCGCCGGCATTTAAGATCTCCAGCAGATTCTCAGGCAGAGAGGCGATCGGATATACTTTGCCGTTTAAGGTGATCTTTTCGCCTACGGTTACTTCGATGGTATCACCTTCGGTCACATCGTCTCTGAGATCCGGATTTTCGATCAGTAAAAGACCATTGTTGATAGAGTTGCGATAAAAGATACGGGCAAAGGATCTGGCTACGACAGCCTTGATGCCCAGAGCTTTGATGATCTCCGGTGCCTGCTCACGGGAAGAACCGCAGCCGAAGTTTTTTCCGGCTACGATCACGTCCCCCGGCTGAATCTGTGCGGCCAGCTCGGGACGAAGGGGGGAGAAGGCGTAGGGGGTCATATCCTGTACGGTTTTTAAGGCCAGATATTCGGTGGGGATGATGATGTCAGTGTCGATATCATCACCCAGCACCCATACTCTGGCGATAAATGTTTCACTCATTGTAGTTCTCCAATCCGCCGCCATTTTGTTTGCGGCATCAATTTCTATGCATAACATTTATTTTGAATATACTCTGTCTATGCATGGTCGTATTTTGCATATCTGCAGTAGTGCTGGCAGAGAAAACTGCTTAGTAATGATCTCATCAGCGATAGCAGTCTCCTTATTTCAGCATATCTGCAGTAGTGATCTCACCCATAATGGCAGAGGCGGTTACAGTAGCAGCGCTTGCCAAATATACAAAGGAATCTCTGTGTCCTGCACGGCCTTTGAAGTTGCGGGTACCGGTGCTGATCAGGGTCTCGCCCTCACCGATGACACCCTGGCAGGAGCCCCAGCATACGCTGCAGTTCGGATTCATGACAATAGCGCCTGCGTCCATGAAAATATCCAGAAGACCCTCTTCGGCAGCCTGTTTGTACACAGCGCGGCTGGCGGGAACCACCAGGAAGCGTACCAGCGGATGTACCTTTTTGCCTTTGATAATGGAAGCGCCTACACGCAGATCTTCGATACGTCCATTGTTGCAGGAGCCGAGAAAAGCTTCATCGATATGTACGCCCAGAGATTCTTTTGCAGGAACCACGTTGTCCACGAAGTGCGGTTTCGCCACGATGGGCTGGATTTCAGAAAGATCAATATCATACACAGCGGCAAAGGAAGCGTCCGGATCGCTGGTAAACAGTGCCTTAGGCTCGCGGTCATGTTCTTTCAGATAAGAGAGTGCTACATCATCCACTTCCATCAGCGCTGTCTTGGCTCCGGCCTCCACGCAGAGGTTGCAGACGGAGATACGGTCACTCATGGTCAGTGTTTTTAAGCCTTCGCCGGCAAATTCCATGGCTTTATAGTTGGCACCGTTTGCTCCGATACGGCCGATGATGGTCAGAATCAGATCACGGGCATACACACCCTCCGGCAGCTTTCCTGTCAGATTAAAGCGAAGAGTTTCCGGAACCAGCAGCCAGGAGGTACCGGTAACCATGGCATAGAGATAATCGGTACAGCCTACACCGGTACCGAAGGCACCCAGAGCGCCATATGCACAGGTATGGCTGTCCGCGCCAAAGATCAGTTCGCCGGGACATACATGATTCTCCATCATGACCTGATGGCAGACACCCTCGCCCTCGTAGAAGGTAATGCCGTGTTCTCTGGCGAAATCACGCATCTTTTTGTGAGATGCGGCGGTTTTCGGGGAATCGGAGGGAATATTGTGATCTACGATCCACACCAGCTTGCTTACATCCTGAATATGGGGATGTTTCAGTTTGTTATACATATCGATGGTCAGATGGGTGGTTCCATCGTTGCTCATCAGTTTGTCCAGCTCTACAGTATGGATGTCTCCGGCCTTGGCGGAGTCCACACCGGCTGCGCGGGCAATGATTTTTTCAGCCATTGTCATACCCATAGCTTAGTCCTCCTTGTTCAGTGATGCGATCAGGCCGCCCTGATCGAGAATGCTCTGCATTTTTGCCGGAAGCTTTGTACAGGTAAAGGTCTGTCCGCCGCTTACGATGGTACCGGATTCAAGATCCAGCTCCATCTCGTCCTGATCGGCCACGTGGTCGTACAGATCCTTGCATACGATGACCGGAAGGCCAATATTGATGGCATTTCTGTAGAAAATGCGGGCAAAGGATTTGGCGATAACTGCCTTAATGCCCAGAGCTTTCAGTACGGCGGGAGCCTGTTCGCGGGAAGAACCGCAGCCGAAATTTTCACAGGCTACTACGAAGTCGCCGGGTTTTGCTTTTTTGGAAAAGTCCGGATCCAGAGACTCGAACGTATAGGTTTTCATTTCGTCGATGGTCGGAAATAAAAGGTATTGGGACGCAATGATCTGGTCTGTATCCACATCATTGTGAAACCGGAATAATTTTCCCATAAGTCTATCCTCCTTGTATTTACTGCATATATTTACCTATTATAAACCACTATTTCAGGAAATGAAAGAAATTCTTGCACTTTCGCTGACGTTGGGCTATAATACCACTGTGCCGCGGTAAAGCGGCAGCATGAAACAGAAAAAGGAGATATATGTTATGAAAAAATTAATGGCAATCGCACTTACAGCAGCCATGAGCCTTGGTCTGCTGGCAGGATGCGGATCCTCTTCTTCCACAGCAAGTGAAGCGCCGGCAAGCTCTGCGGCATCTTCCGCAGTCAGCGAGACACCGGCAAGCTCTGCAGTTTCTTCCGCAGCTGAAGAAGCAGCAGCTTCTTCCACCGCTGATGCAGCAGAGAGCGATCTGGAATACGTAAAAGCAAACGGCAAACTGGTGGTTGGTATCACTGATTTTGCACCGATGGATTACAAAGATGAGAGCGGCAATTGGATCGGTTTTGACGCCGATATGGCAAAAGCTTTTGCTGAGAGCCTGGGTGTTGAGGTTGAATTTGTTGAGATCGACTGGGACAACAAGATCCTTGAGCTGGACGGCAAGACCATTGACTGTGTATGGAACGGTATGACTCTGACAGACGAGGTTAAGAGTGCCATGAACTGCACAGGTGCTTACCTGAACAACGCACAGATCGTAGTTGTACCGGCAGATAAAGCAGATCAGTATCAGACAGAAGAGAGCCTGGCAGAGCTGAACTTTGCCGTAGAGGCAGGCAGTGCCGGCGAAGCTGTAGCTACCGAAAAAGGTCTCAATGCCACACCGGTAAAAGCTCAGGCAGACGCTCTGATGGAGGTTGCAGCAGGAACATCTGACGCAGCTATCATCGATTCTCTTATGGCAGCTGCTATGGTTGGTGAAGGTACAGGATACGAAACTCTTACATATACTATCGGTCTCAGCACAGAAGAGTACGGTGTTGGTTTCCGTAAAGGCTCTGATCTGACAGACGCTCTGAACGATTTCTTCAAGAGCGCCTATGCTGACGGCAGCATGCAGACAATCGCAGAAACATACGGCGTACAGGCCGCACTGGTTGAGCAGCAGTAATAACGGACAGCTTGGAAATTGACCATGGAGAGCGAAGTACTTCGCTCTCCATTTGCTGTCGTTATGGATAAATACTACAGATAAAAGAAACGGGGATTTCATGGAAACGATTATGGAACAGATGCCCATAGTAGTGAATGCGCTGAATGTGGGCTTTTTACAAACATTAAAATTATTTTTTGTGACACTTCTGGGCGCATTCCCTCTGGGACTGATCATTGCGTTTGGATCCATGTCAAAGTTTAAGCCGTTGAGCTGCCTGGTTAAAATTATAGTGTGGATCGTCCGCGGTACACCGCTGATGATCCAGCTTCTGATCATCTATTATTTTCCGGGACTGGTGCTCCATAATCCCATCTGGGGCGGCGGAGAAGCCGGAAGATTCGCGGCAGCGTCCGTGGCATTTATTTTTAACTATTCCTGCTATTTCTCCGAAATTTACCGCGGCGGTATCCAGGGTGTACCGGTAGGACAGCAGGAAGCCGGTCTGGTGCTTGGTATGACGAAATCCCAGATTTTTTTCAAGGTTACTTTACTGCAGATGATCAAGCGTATCGTGCCGCCTATGTCCAACGAGATCATTACCCTGGTCAAGGATACTTCTCTGGCCCGTATCATCGCGCTGCAGGAGATCATCTGGGCCGGACAGGCCTTCATGAAAGGCTCCAACGGTATCTCCGGACAGATCTGGCCGCTGTTCTTTACAGCAGTGTACTATCTTGTTTTTAACGGACTGCTCACAGTTCTTCTGGGCAAACTGGAAGACAAACTGAATTACTTTAGATAAGGAGGTGGCGAAATGCCGATTTTAGAGGTGCAGCATATCTGCAAAACATTCGGGGACACACAAGTTCTCAAGGATATCAGCTTTACTCTGGAAAAAGGAGAAGCTCTGTCCATGATCGGTACGTCGGGAAGCGGTAAGACGACCCTTCTTCGCTGCCTGAATTTTCTGGAGACACCCACCAGCGGTAAGATTCTGGTAAACGATAAACCGGTGTTTGATTCTGAGACAGCCGGACGGATGTCTGAGGCGCAGATTCGGGAGAACCGCCTGCATTTTGGCATGGTTTTCCAGAATTTTAATCTGTTTCCCCAGTACACAGCGCTGGAAAATGTAACTCTGGCCAAAAAACTGATTGAACAGAAAAAACCCGAATTTAAAGCCAATAAAGCAAAGATTCTTGCTGATATCCGCAAGCAGGGCGAAGCCCTTCTGGACAGTGTGGGTCTTAGTGCCAAGATGGGAAATTACCCCCACCAGCTTTCCGGCGGACAGCAGCAGCGTGTGGCCATTGCCCGGGCGCTGATGATGCAGCCGGATATCCTCTGTTTCGATGAACCTACATCTGCCCTGGATCCGGAACTTACCGGTGAGGTGTTAAAGGTTATTCGCGGTTTGGCGGATCAGCATGCGACCATGGTGATCGTTACCCATGAGATGCAGTTTGCCCGTGATGTTTCGGACAAGGTACTGTTTATGGATGACGGCGTGGTGGCTGAGTACGGTACACCGCAGGAAGTGTTCGAACATCCGACACAGGAGAGAACAAAGCAGTTTTTGACGAGATATTTTGAAGGATAATTGTATAGCATATATAGTGCAAAAGGCGAAACGGCAAGTGACTGCTGTTTCGCCTTTTGCATTGTCATTCATTGGCCACTGGGGACGGTGTTTTCTGGCTTTTTTACTGTCCCCAGCGGCCATCAGAATAAAGAAACTACCGACTGCCGTTCCACAATCTCCACATCCATGGTGATACGATCGGGAATTTCCATATCCTTATCCCGGATCTTTTTGATCAGCATCTGTGTGGCCAGGAGAGCCTTCTGTGTAATGTTCTGGGAAACAGAGCTGAGTTTTGGGGTGGTGTACTGGCAGAGAGTCAGATTATCGTAGCCCATGACCGAGAGATCGACCGGCACACGAAGACCTCCAAGACGTGCCCCCTCCATGATACCGATGGCGCAGATATCCGCGGTGGTGACAACGGCTGTCGGTTTGATTTTCTGGGAAGCAATAGCTTTGCCGGCGGCTATACCACCTTCATAGGAAGGCGGATAGTCAAATACAAAGTCTTTGCGGAAGGGAATTCCCGATTCTTCCAGCGCTCTGCGATATCCCTCATAACGGTTGGTAAGCAGACGGTTCCCTTCGTAATCGGCCACAAAGGCAATCTGATAGTGACCGCGATTGATCATGTATTTCGTGGACAGATAAAGTCCCTTTTCATCATCGGAACATACATTGATGAGCCCGGGAAGGTTCATATGGCTGTCAAAGATTGCCACGGGGCAGGAGACCTCTTCTCCGTTCTGCTGAAGTGATTCAAGAAACTGACGGAGGTAATCCTGATCGTCAGGATAAAGAAAAATAAATCCATCCACATTCCAGTTTTTCAGAAGGGAAGTGATATCCTCTTTCCTGGATACAGAGCGTACCATGGCATAATACCCATTATGACGAAGCTCTTTTTCAATGGTGCCGATCATGGTACTGACGTAGGGGTTTTCCATATAGTTGTCATCCAGAGATTCATCGTCAAGATGGATAACGATACCTATAATGGAAGAGGTTTTGTTTGTCAGGTTTCTGGCACTGAGATTGGGCACATAACCACATTCCTTGATGATGGCATTTACTTTTTCGATAGTTTTCGCGGAAACTCGGCTGTGTTTGCCGTTGATGACGTTTGACACCGTCATCATGCTGACACCGGCTTTGTCCGCTATGTCTTTTAATGTCATTTCGTTCCTCTTTTCTATATTTCTTTATGGTTTATAACATATTGAAAAAGATTTATAAACCTAAATATAATTTGGCGTGCGAAGTTTAAAATATAAAAATAAACCTTTAAAATATTGCGATTATTATACTATATAAACTACGAAAAAGCAAGGGAAGACCGTTTCCGTGGGCACAAGAATCGTAACAATGTATAAAAACCCGATGAATCTATGGATAAAATGATGAAAAAATAAATCTGAATTGACAGATGAAATAAAAAATGATAATTTAATAATAGATTTAGCGCTAAACCTAAAGGAACGGAAAAACAAGCAACTGATAAACAATGAAAGAAAAAGAAAGAGGTAAAAATGATGAAGAAGAGAATTTTTGCAGCCATGATGGCAGCTGCAATGGCCATGGCATCTCTGGCAGGATGCGGTGGAAGCGGAAGCAAATCCACAGGTGGAAACACAGAAGCAAAGGTTGAAGCACCGACAGAGCCTTTCGGCGATACGATCAAGTATGATCCTTCTGTAGAGATCAACGATGGAAAAGACATTTCTGTAGAATTATGGGAGTGGGGCAGCGACGACCTCTTCCAGCAGGTAATCGATGGATATACAGCTATTCATCCGAACGTATCCATCAAACTGGTGAACAATCCCTGGGAAGATTACTGGACAAAGCTGCCGCTGGCTCTGGATGGTGACAAGGGTCCGGCTATCTTCAACGTACATAACAGCTACCATGAGAACCTGATCAACTACATGGCTCCGCTGGATATTCCGCTGGAAGATCTGCAGGCTGACTTTACCGGTGTGGATGCTCACGTAATTGACGGAAATATATACTACATCGACTACGGTATGATGACCGGTTCTGTTTACTACAATAAAAAAATGTGGGAAGAGGCCGGACTGACAGAGGCAGATATCCCGAAGACATGGGATGAGATGCGTGAAGTTGCCAAGAAGCTGACCAAAAGAGACGGTGACAAGCTGATTCAGGCTGGTCTGAACTTCAACGATGACTTTCATCAGAACTATCTGCTTGGTCTGAACTATCAGCTGGGCGAGAAACTGTTCCAGGAAGACGGCAGAACACCGAACGTAAACTCCGATGCCATGAAGAAAGTAATGCAGATGC
>JAEDOO010000083.1 GCA_016301965.1 Lachnospiraceae bacterium
GGTGCATAGCCCAGCAGACCACCGAATTCTACGATCTCACCTACACCTTTGCCGATGACCGGGATCACACGAACCGCTGTCGTCTTCTGGTTGACCATACCGATGGCTGCCTCATCCGCAATAATACCGGCGATGGTGGTTGCCTTTGTATCGCCCGGAATGGCGATCATATCCAGACCTACGGAGCAGACACAAGTCATGGCTTCCAGTTTCTCGATGGTCAGTGCACCGGCATTTACCGCATTGATCATACCCTGATCCTCGCTGACCGGAATGAAAGCACCGCTCAGGCCACCCACATAAGAAGATGCCATTACACCGCCCTTTTTCACCTGATCGTTCAAAAGTGCCAAAGCTGCTGTAGTTCCCGGCGCACCGGCATGCTCCAGCCCGATCTCTTCCAGAATATCCGCCACGGAGTCACCGATGGCCGGTGTTGGAGCCAGAGACAGGTCGATAATACCAAACGGAACGCCCAGACGGCGGGAAGCTTCCTGTGCTACCAGCTGACCCACACGGGTAATCTTGAAGGCTGTCTTTTTGATGGTCTCACAGAGGACCTCAAAGTTCTCGCCGCGAACCTGCTCCAGAGCGTATTTTACAACGCCGGGGCCGCTGACACCTACGTTAATTATAGCATCTGCCTCAGTTACGCCATGGAAAGCACCTGCCATAAACGGGTTATCATCGGGAGCATTACAGAATACGACAAGTTTTGCACATCCAAGGGAGTCCTGCTCTTTAGTGGCCTCTGCTGTAGCCTTAACCATCTCACCCATCAGACGGACCGCATCCATATTGATACCTGTCTTTGTAGAACCTACATTTACAGAACTGCAGACACGTTCGGTGCAGGCCAGGGCTTCCGGAATGGAACGAATCAAAAGCTCATCTGCCTTCGTCATTCCTTTGGAAACCAGTGCGGAATAACCGCCGAGGAAATTAACGCCCACTTCCTTTGCCGCCTTGTCCAGTGTTTTTGCCAGCTTGACAAAATCATCCGTTGTCTTGCAGGCTGCACCGCCCACCAGAGCCGCCGGTGTGATGGAAATTCGTTTATTTACGATCGGAATACCGTACTCTGCGGAAATATCCTCGCCGGTTTTTACCAGATCCTTTGCCAGTGTTGTGATCTTTCTGTATACTTTCTCGCAGACAACATCTATATCCGCGTCTACACAGTCCAGAAGGCTGATACCCATGGTAATGGTACGTACATCGAGATTCTCCTGGTCGATCATTTTGTTTGTCTCATGTACCTCAAAAATATTAATCATACACTACCTCCGATCAGATACGGTGCATGCTGGTAAAAATATCTTCCAGCTGGCAGCGGATCACCAGTCCCATATCCTGGCCAAGCTCTTTCAGATTCTGAGAAATTTCCGCCACATCCTTGGTAGCGCCGCTGATATCTGTAATCATCATCATGTTGAAATAACCGTCAATGATCGTCTGAGAAATATCCAGGATATTTACCTGATTGTCGGCCAGGTATGTGCATACCTTTGCGATAATACCTACAGTATCCTTTCCTACCACAGTAATAATTGCTTTTTTCATTAGTCTCCTCCTGTTTGCGTTTTATGTATGTTAAAAATCAATTGCTTCCGATACCAGATCTCTATGGGCCACCGAAATATGAAAATCCGCTGCCTTGTAAGGATTGTCACCCATAGTGATCTCGCTGCACACCGTTTCAAAGGCTAGCCGCTCGTAATTGTTTTCCTGACTTAAGTGTCCCAGAAAAATCCGCCCCATATGGTCATGCAGGATCCGGCACAGCAGCTGCCCTGCCGTTTCGTTGGACAAATGTCCACGATTGGAAGCGATACGCTGTTTCAGATAATAGGGATAGCGTCCCACCTCCAGCATTCTGAGATCATGATTGGATTCCAGCAAAAGCGTATCCAATCCTGAGAGCTGCTCCACGATATATTCATCGTAATAGCCCATATCCGTGGCTATAGCCGCCTTTTTTCCGCCGCTCTCAAAGCGGTAACCTACGGGCTGGGCGGCATCGTGGGAAATACGAAAGGGATGGATCGTCATGTCTTTGATCGTGGTATCCCTGTCCGGCTCTATCTCATGAAATATTCCCTCCGGCATCTTTCCGATGGGCTTTGTCCTCTCAATTTCCTCTATGGTTCCCCGGGTCGCGTAGATGGGAATCCCAAACTTCCTGGCCAGCACTCCCAGTCCCTTGATATGATCACTGTGTTCATGCGTAACAAAAATACCATCCAGTTCTTCCATACGACGATCGAGAGATTCCACGCCCTGAATCACCCGCTTGCCGCTGATGCCGGCATCTACCAGAAAGGATGCCTCATCCGTACCGATAAAGATACAGTTTCCACTGCTTCCGCTGGCAATACTGCACATTTTCATAGTTTCTGCATCCTCTCTCTGATCTGTTGTTCTGTTTTTTCCGGACTTCCACTGTTATCTATAGTAAAAGAAGTCCGACTGCGAAATTCTTCTTCTGTCATCTGCTGCTGCATAATCTCCTGTATTTTCTGCGCCGAATACCCTCTGTCTTGTGCCAGACGCTCACGGCGCACCTTAACATCCGCATAAATATACCATACTTCATCACAAAAATCATCATAATGATCTTCGAAAAAGAGGGCTGCTTCAACAAAAAAACAAGATTTTCCGCTACGCCTGGCCTCTTCGATCTTTTGAAGGATATAATTTCGAATGGCAGGATGCATAAGATCATTCTGAAAAGCAAGCTCTTTGTCATCCGAAAAGACAATAGCCGCCACTGCCGGACGGTCAATCGTCCCATCCGGCTTCAGGATACGATCACCAAAATGCTCTCTCATCTGCACATAGCAGGGCATACCCGGCTCCATGAGCAGATGTCCTACGCTGTCCGCTTTCAGGATCTCTGCCCCGTATTCTTTTTCCAGGAAATCCATCACCATGCTTTTTCCGCAGCCTACGCCTCCGGTTATCCCGATTACTTTCATTTATCTGCTTCTTTCTATTCAGTTGCTATTTTGCCTCATACCAGTTTTTACCGGTATGAAGATCGATCACCAGCTCCACCGCCAGATCAGCCGCGTGCATCATTTCCTCCGTCAGGATCTGACGCACTCTTTCCTCTTCTTCCACTGCCGTCTCGATCAACAGCTCATCATGCACCTGCAGGATCAGACGAGAACGCAGATTTTCCCGGCGAAGTCTTCTGTCCACGCCCAGCATGGCAAATTTAATGATATCTGCAGCTGTACCCTGGATAGGAGAATTCATAGCCACCCGCTCACCGAAAGAACGCTGCATAAAATTCGAGGATTTCAGCTCCGGCACCGGACGTCTGCGGCCAAAGAGCGTGGTCACATACCCTTTCTCCTTTGCCTCAGCCACCGCGCCGTCAAGGAATGCCTTAATTCCCGGATACGTCTCAAAATACCGGTTAATATATCCCTCCGCCTCTTTTCTGGTAATACTTAAGCCCTGGCTGAGACCAAAGGAACTGATACCGTAGACAATACCAAAGTTTACAGCCTTGGCATTCCTTCTCTGCAGATCCGTCACCTCATCAAAGGGTACATGGAATACCTGAGAAGCCGTGATCCGGTGAATATCGCTCTGCTCACGGTAAGCATTGATCAGCGCCTCATCCCCGGAAAAATGAGCCAGCACACGAAGCTCGATCTGGGAATAATCCGCATCCATGAAAACGAAACCGTCCTGGGGCACAAACACCTTCCGAAGCAGTCGTCCCAATTCCGTCCGAATCGGAATATTCTGCAGATTCGGCTCGGTACTGCTGATTCGTCCTGTGGCGGTAATCGTCTGGTTAAAGGTACTGTGAATCCGTCCATCCTCTGCGATACAGGTCAGAAGACCATCCGCATAGGTAGATTTCAGCTTCGTCAACTGACGGTATTCCAGGATATCCGATACTATCGGTGCCTCCGGTGCCAGCTTTTCCAACACATCCGCAGCGGTGGAATAGCCGGTTTTCGTCTTCTTACCACCTGGCAGCTGCATCTTTTCAAACAGGATCGTACCCAGCTGCTTCGGAGAATTGATATTGAATTTTTCACCGGCCTTATCGTAGATCGTCTGCTCCAGATCATCGATCCTGGTCTTTAACATTGCCCCGTAGTCTATCAGCTCCTGTCGTTCCACCAGAATACCTGCCTGTTCCATATGGCGCAGCGTGTACAGAAGCGGCAACTCCAGATTCCGGTACAGATTCTCCATTCCCTGCTCCTTAAGTGCCGCAAGCATCGGTTCAAAGGCCATTCGGGCCGTATAAGCCTGGCAGCAGGTCTGTACAGCAAAAGCGTGTGATAATTTCTCACAATCCATCTTTTTTCGATCAGCAAACAGATCTTCTTTTCCCGGCAGTGTCACCGAAAGATACTCTGCTGCCACCGCGTCATAGAGGTATTCTGCTTTTAGCGGATTCAATAGATAAGCCATCAAAGAAATGTCCTGTATTTCCGGTCGTTCTTCAAACTCTCCTGTCTGCAGAATCTGTTTAACATCCAAGGCACAAAAACAGGGGCTTTTCCTTGCCAATTCCTGCACGGCATCCTCGATCCAGGCATCCGTAATAAATCCCTCCGCCGGAATCCAGTACGTATGATCCGCATCCGTACAAAAAGCCAGTCCGGACATATCTCTTTCGAAGCACACCGAAACACCTACAGCGTCAGACTGCAAAGCATTTTTCAACAATTCCTGTATCTCAGAAAAATCCGTAACCGTCACAAAAGTATCCGTGACTTCTACACGACGGTTATTCTCAGAAAACCTGCTCAACAGATTCCTGAATTCCAGCCGTTTACACCAATCATACGCTTCAGGTGTGTAGAAATCCTCCACACGGGCATCCTCCAGTGTGAACTCCACTGGACTGTCCGTATTGATCGTGGCCAATGTCTTTGATAATTGTGCCAGATCATAATGTTCCTCAAATGCCTTCTGTGCCTTGGCAGGTTTGATCTCCGCCCGATGCTCATAGGCATTTTCTATATTTCCATAAGTAACGATTAACTTCGTAGCCGTCTTTTCTCCCACTCCCGGAAGACCCGGGATATTGTCGGAGCTGTCCCCCATCAGAGCCTTTAGCTCGATGATCTGCTTTGGCTCTATCTGATAAGCCTCGATCACATCCTGTGTATGATAATCCTCGATCACCGTTTTGCCGCCCTTGGTCTTAGGGATACGTATCTTTATCTTATCTGTGGCCAGCTGCAGCAGATCACGGTCACCGGATACGACCGTTACCTCCATACCCTGCTCTTCACTGCGCTTAGCCAGTGTTCCCAAAATATCATCCGCCTCATAGCCTTCCTGCATGATCGTTGGGATCCGCATGGCTTTCAGCACCTCTTTGATCACCGGTACCTGTTCCCTGAGTTCCTCCGGCATCGCATGGCGTGTACCCTTATATGCCTCATACATCTTGTGCCTGAACGTTGGCGCATGAAGATCAAAGGCTACCGCCAGATATTGAGGCTGTTCCTCATCCAGAATCCGAAACATAATATTTAAAAAGCCATACACTGCATTTGTGTGCAGTCCCTCTGCATTGGTCAGATTGGGCACACCATAAAACGCCCTGTTTAATATACTGTGTCCATCGATCAAAACTATCTTATCTGCCATAGCTACCTCCACATCCATCATTTATCCTTCAGAAAATGCGCAAAAAATGTGACAGGAACTGTTCCAGCTCAGTACCGATCTGCGGTGCCTGTACAAAGACCAGCATGATCAGTAAGGTCACCACCAATACGATCAGCAGTACATGGAGAATCACATAATAACGCTTTTCTCTGCGCACACGGTTTCTTGCCTCCTCCAGATTATGTTTGAGACGTAAAGGAATATTATAGCCTTCTCCGTCGTTCTGATCCAGATAATGCAAGGCAATGGCCACGGTATAATACGTCTCCAGCTCTTCATAACAGGACGGACATGTGTCGATATGCTCCAGAAACTCCCCCAGCTCTTTTGTGGTCATATTGTGATTGACAAAGCGATCCATATTTTTTATGGCATCTTCACATTTCATACGCGATCTCCGTTATCTCTTACCGGTACTTCCAATACCGCCCCGGTCCTCATGATCCAGGCGGGAAACCTCCTCGAACATAAGCTCCGGCTGATGTTTTTCTATTCTGAACTGACAGATTCTGTCGTTTTTCGCAATCTTTGTATCTCTCAGCGCATAGGCAGGCATATACCACCAGTCGTTTGGTCCGCAATAGCTTTCGTCTACGATGCCACAGTGATTGGTCTGGATAATGCCGAAATTTTTGTAGGTTGAACTTCGGGGCACGATATGGGCCTCATAGCCTTTTGGCAGCTGCATGGCAACACCCAGAGGAATCAACTTAAATTCGCCCGCTTTCAGCTCCACATCCTCTGCAGCACGCAAGTCGATCCAGTCGGATTTGCCGTCAATATAACACAGTTTCTCTATTGTTTCATCCAGATATTGGATCTTAATTTTTTCCATAATCTCCTCCATAAGCATTTGGACTCAGTATACCATACGACTTTTGAAAAGAAAAGACATGTGCAGAAGGAAAAACAGAGGCTGCACACGGCTGCATAAGCTGTCATTATTTATCCTTTGCCGCCAGATACGCTATGATCTGATGCGCAGCAACATTCCCCTCCCCGACTGCCTTCGCGATCTGGTACGGTCTGCCGGTACAATCTCCTGCCGCAAAACAGCCAGCAAAATTCGTTTCGCACTGGCGATTTACCTCGATATGCGATCCCTGCATATGCAGTCCGTTCAGCAGCGTTGCCGGTGCGACAGACGGCCGCAAAAAGAACACACCGTCGACTTCCTTCTCCGTTTTATCTGTCAGTTCAATTGCCCTGACTTTGTTCTCACCGCGAACTGCTTTCATTGGCTTTTTCAGCATCTCTACATTAGGCAGATTGATCTCCGACTCAGGATATGAGACATACAGATATACCTTTTCAGCAAGCTGTGCAAGATATTCCACTTCATGTTCAAACCGTTTATGCCCGCAAAATACTGCGATATTTTTTCCTCTATATAAAAATCCATCACAAGTGGCACAATAGCTGACGCCACGGCCCAGAAGCTCTTGTTCACCGTCAATACCTTTTGCCGGTACGCTGCCTACAGCCAAAAGAACTGTTTTTGCCTTATAAATATCGTTATCTCCAAGGATCATATAACCATCTTTGTCTCCAGAGATCATCGTCACTTTTTTGTCTGTAAGAACAAGACCGGCTGAGTGGATCTGCTGTCGAAATATCTCGTTCAATTCTTTACCACTTATGAGTTCGCAGCCCGCATAGTTTGCTATTTTTTCTGATTTTTCTACTTTATCACTGAGAGCACTGGTGCCAAACCAGAGGATTTTTTTGTTATGGATCTTTAAAGTCAGTGCAGCAGAAAGCCCTGCCGGCCCAGCGCCAACGATCGCTACATCGTAAACTCCACTCTCCTGTACATTTTCCAAAGTGTTCATTTCCATATATTCACCTGCTTTCTTTCACTGTATCAGTATGCAGCATACACATCTGTTTAATGCCTAATACATGTTCCAATGCTTCTGTTCAAAATAAAAACATGTCCTATGGTATCATCAACAAATGCTCTGACCGAATCCAGATTATTACTATAATACAAAATATTGTTTGTAAACTCAACGAAAAAAGATGATGTATCCCGATTCATTTTCCAGAATACATCATCTTTTTATTACCTTGTATATGCTTATACCCTGACACACCACCGATACTGGTACGGTCCCATCCAGATCGCCTGCGGATTCACAAACTCCTCCGTAAACAGATCTCTGTAGGTTCCACCCAGTGTAGGTAAGGTAGCCTTCTGTCCTTCTGCAGAGAAATTTGCCAGACAGATCATCTCACGATCCTGAGTAGTTCTTCTGATGGCAAACACCGGACGGCTGCAGGTATCCCAGGTCGTGACATATGCATTTCTGTCAAAACAGGGATGGTTACGGCGAAGCTCCTCCATCCGGGCAAGACCGGACCATACAGACTCCTGTACCGTATCCTTTGTCTTTCGCAGTGCGGCATTATCCCAGTTAAAGGGACTTCTATGCAGATACCGGCTGTCGGGAGCTGTAGCCGGATTCTTTTTATAATCGTAATCGTTAACCTGACCGATCTCATCACCGGAAGAAAGCATAGTAAATCCTTCCAGACTCATGCAGGCCGCATGCATCAGAAGATCACGCTGCACGCCAACGGCCACCTGGTATCTGTCGCCTTCAAATCCACCCTTCTCGATACCGCACAGACTGGCTGTGGTACCACAGGATCTGGCGTCACGGCTGATGGGGTCAAAGTTATAAAGTTCACCTCTGGCATAGCTTCCCGG
>JAEDOO010000084.1 GCA_016301965.1 Lachnospiraceae bacterium
CTGTTTTGCATCTTGATTTTTTGTCGGATTCTGCTAGAATATGTACGAAATTCTGTAAAACAGGAGGCTCACTATGGCGCAGTCAGATTCCCCATCCATGGATATGTGTAACGGACCTTTAGGCAAAAAAATACTATTATTCAGCATTCCGCTGATGTTCTCCAATGTACTTCAGGTACTGTTTAATCTTTCAGATGTGGCTGTGGTTGGCCACTTTGCGGGAGCCATTGCTCTGGGAAGTGTAGGCTCCACGACTACTCTTGTCACACTGTTTACCGGACTCATGCTCGGTATCGCCAGCGGTGTCAATGCCATTACCGCCCGCTTTTTAGGAGCTATGAATCCCAGGAAAGTAGAAAAAGCAGTACATACGTCTTTTATCCTGTGTCTGACACTGGGAATACTGCTGCTGCTCTTCGGTCTGCTTTTCACCAAACCGGTACTGCTTTTATTACATACAAAAAAAGAACTGATCGACGGAGCAGTTCTTTATCTGACCATATATCTGTGTGGCTCTCCGGCACTGGCCATGTTTAATTATGGCAACGCCATTTTGAGTGCCAACGGTGATACGAAAAGACCGCTGACCTACCTGACGATCTCCGGTATCATCAACGTTATTTTGAATCTGATTTTTGTGATCAACTTCCATATGGGTGTGGCAGGAGTAGCTTTGGCCAGTATCATTGCCCAGTATATTTCCGCCATTCTGGTTCTACGGCATCTGACCCAGATCAAAAGTGTTATCCGACTGCAGTTCAGACAGATCCGACTGGATCGCCGCATCTGCTCCCAGATTCTGCATATCGGCATTCCCTCGGCCATGCAGTATTCTCTGTTTGCCATTGCCAATCTGTTCGTACAGAGTGCGGTCAATACCTTTAACCATGTGGTAGTAGAGGGAAATTCTGCGGCTGCCAATGCAGACAGTCTCATCTTTGATATGATGAGCGCATTCTACACTGCCTGCACCAGCTTTATTGCGCAGAATTACGGTGCGGGACATAAAAAAAACATTCTCCGGATCTATGGAATCACGTCCCTGTATTCCTTTGGTCTTGGGCTCTTTCTCGGACTTTTACTTGTAGCCCTTCGGACACCCTTCCTGTCTATGTTCAACGCGGATCCCGAGATCCTGTATTATGGCTCCGTCCGTCTGACCATCATGGGGTTTTCTTACTGCCTGTCTGCATTTATGGACAATGCCACTGCTGCTGCCCGGGGTATCGGCAAAAGCATCGTTCCTACCTTTATTGTGATCAGCGGTTCCGTAATTCTCAGGATCGTTTGGATCTTTACGATCTTCGCCTGGTTCCATACGCTGAGTTCTCTGTATCTTCTGTATTCCTGCTCCTGGATCATCACGGCAGCAGCAGGTAATATTTACTTCTGGTGGTGTTACAAAAAGCTTCCGGAGGAGAATTTTATTCCAAAGGTGCATATATAAGGCATTTCGGTCGGGTCAATGATCTCACTGTCGATGACATCTCCTTCGATTACTCTCGCTGCCGTCACACAAGTAAAACAGACACTAACCATTCCGGCCAGTGTCTGTTATTGTTACTCCTCTACATTTTTTATCAGGTATCTATTTTTCTTAAAGCCCTTGTGGGTCTCCATTCTGCTCCTCTACCGATATTTCTTCGATATTGGCGCCCTGCGGATCTCCGTTTTGCTCCTCTACTGATATTTCTTCGATATTGGCGCCCTGCGGATCTCCGTTTTGCTCCTCTACCGATACCTCTTCAAGATTAGCGCCCTGCGGATCTCCGTTCTGCTCCTCCACCGATACCTCTTCAAGATTAGCGCCCTGCGGATCTCCGTTTTGCTCCTCTACCGGTACCTCCTCAATATTGGCTCCCTGAGGGCTTCCGTTCTTTTCTTCTTCCGAAATCTCCTGATCCTCTTTGACAACGCTTTCACTCTTCTGCTGCTCTGTCTCTGTTTTAGAAACATTCGCCTCATTTTTGCCAGTGGATCCACAGCCATTAGCTCCGGCAATAATCAGACCACACAGCAGTAAAGATACAATCTTTCTTTTCATATGCAACTTCCCCCTGCAACTGTTTAAATATTTCAGTTTAAGCACCTTTGTACGTAATACCATCTGTGAATGTTACTCCGTGAATTATATATACACTATAGCACAATATATCAGTATTATCTATACGTTTTTTTCCACCGCAGCAACACTGCCGAATTCACGATAACCAGCACAGAGCCCGCATTATGCACCAAAGCTCCCACCACAGGATTCAAAACACCAGTAATGGCAAGTATAATAGCAACAAAATTCAGGAACATGGAAAAAGTCAGGTTACACCGGATTGTTACCATCATCCTTCTAGAAAGCATCAGAAGATGGGGCAACTCTTTCACCTCATCATCCACCAGCACAATATCCGCGGCATCAATGGCAATATCACTTCCTACACCTCCCATGGCAATACCAACCATAGCTTTTTTTAATGCCGGCGCATCGTTAATACCGTCACCGATCATACACACCGGTTCATGCTGTTTCTCATACAGATCAATCCAGTTCAGCTTATCTTCCGGCAGACATTCTGTGTGACAATCCGTAATGCCCAGCCGCTTTGCCATTGTCCTGGCAGCATTTTCATGATCTCCAGTCAAAAGTACCGGTTCTACACCGATGTCTTTTAAACGGCGGATCATATCCGCAGACTCCTCACGGAGAGTATCCGAAAGGACGATAAAACCGGCAAATTCTCCATTCACAGCTGTATAGATGATCGTGCATCCCTGCAAAAGATATCTATCCACTGTTTCCGACATTTCCTCAGACAAAGATATGTGGTTTAATTCCATCAGCTTTCTGTTTCCTGCAATCACCGTGTGCCCGTCACATTCTCCTTCAACACCCAAACCAGGCTGCATAATAAATTTCTCTGGACGAATCGGGAAGCTTCCGCTTTCCTGTCTGTAGCCATTTACAACAGCTTTTCCCAGAGGATGCTCTGACATCATCTCCACAGAAGCCGCCAGAGCATACAATGTATCTCTTGTCACCTTGCTGCCGGCAGTTTCCACAGCAATCACCGCCGGAGTCCCATAGGTCAGCGTACCTGTTTTGTCAAAAGCGATCCGATGCACTTTGGAAAGCCGCTCCAATGCGTCTCCTTCTCTCACAAGGAAACCATGCTTTGTCGCATTTCCTATGGCTGCCATGATCGCGGTGGGTGTTGCCAGCACCAGGGCACAGGGACAGAAAACCACCAATATCGTCACCGCCCGGATGATTTCTGCTGTAACCAGCCATGTTATCGCTGCCGCCAAAAGAGCAACAACAACGATCCATGTAGCCCAGCGGTCTGCAAGGCCGACGATTTTGGCTTTTCCCGCATCTGCCGACTGCACAAGCTGAATCATACGCTGGATAGAGCTGTCTTTGCCAACCTTAAGGGCCTTCATTTCAAAAGCGCCATACTGGTTCACCGTACCGCTGAGCACTTCGTCACCTACGGTTTTGTCTACTGGAAGGGACTCTCCCGTGATTACCGCCTGATTGATGGAAGTCTGACCAGAAAGGATCACTCCATCTACCGGAACAGTCCCTCCCGGCTGTACCTGCAGGATATCTCCTTCTTTTACCTGATCTACCAGAATCGTTTTTATCGTATCACCAATGATGATCCTGGCTGTCTGCGGTGTCAGATGCACCAGTTTTTCAATTCCTGCCCTGGCTCTGGCAACCGTCAGTTCCTCCAAAAGACCTCCCAGCTGCATAATAAAGGCTATCTCGCCGGCCGCAAAATATTCTCCAATCCCCAAAGAAGCAAGCAGAGCCAGAGAAACAAGCACATCTGCTTTAATATCAAACGCTGTCACAAGACCAACAATGGCTTCGAGGATGATCGGAATGCCGCAAAGCACGACGGTGATCCATGCACTGTTAAACGGAAGGGACAAAACGGAAAACATACTGTTCAGCAGAGCAATCCCGCCAAGTACAAGAAATAGTATATCTTTTTTCGTTCCTCCCCAATCCAGTAGTTTTTCTATGGTCTTCATTGTTTTCGCTCCTTTCTTATACCCATAGGGGTATACCCTTATTATACCTATAGGGGTATAGGTTGTAAAGCAGGGATTTGAAAGGCAACAAAAAAACCGGCACAAATCTGCCGGTTTTCAGCTTATCGTGTTCTCTTTTACGACATATTGGCAAAACGATCCACTGCCTTGGTAAATTTCTCGATCGTGGCGTCCGCATCGCCATGCTCGATTCCATCTCTAACGCAATGCCGGATATGTCCTTCCAGAATAATTTTTCCGCATCCGTGCAAAGCCGATTTTGCCGCATTGATCTGCGACAGGATATCCTCACAGGGGACATCCTCATCCACCATACGGTCAATGGCCTGGATCTGCCCAATGATTTTCTTTAATCTGCGATGCAGATTTTCCGCATCCATACACTGTTTCATACGATTTTTCCTCCATACCAGTAGGGGTATAGAAAAAAGTATAGGTTGGATGCAGCACATTGTCAAGATTTGCTGTCTTCGACTTTGGAATATGTCTTTACTTTTCTTCCACTAATTATTCTGAAAATGGTTCACATACTTTCAAAAAAATCGCTTTACCGCGGCATCTTCTCCACCGCCGCAGCAATAAAGGTATTGTCAATATCTGCAAACTTACCAGCATCCGCTGCTTCTGCAAATACAGGAGAAATCGGCACCTTACCGACTACATCGATGCCCAGGGATGCGCCGATCTCGTCAATATGACTCTCACCGAATACGGAGAGCTTCTTTCCGCAGTCCGGACACTCCAGGTAACTGTAATTCTCGATAATACCCAGAATCGGTACATTCATCATGTTGGCCATATTCACAGCCTTTTTAACGATCATTCGCACCAGATCCTGCGGAGAACTGATAATATAGATACCATCCACCGGCAGAGACTGGAACACTGTCAACGGTACATCCCCAGTTCCCGGAGGCATATCCACCAGCAGATAGTCCAGCTCGCCCCAGATCACATCGCTCCAGAACTGCTTCACCATATTGGCCAGTACCGGGCCTCTCCAGACCACCGGATCCTCCTCGTTGGGTAAAAGCAGATTGACGGACATTACCTTGATGCCGTTATCTGTGATCAGCGGAAGTACATTGTCTTCGTTCTCTATCATGCAGGGTCCCTTCAGGCCATACATTTTCGGAATAGACGGTCCTGTGATATCTGCATCCATGATGCCCACACGGAATCCGCGTTTTGCCAGCTGATTGGCCAGGGATGCTGTGGCGAAGGATTTACCTACACCACCCTTACCACTGACAATGCCGATCACGTGCCTGATCTCAGAATAAATATTCAGCATTTCTTTCTGGATGCCGCCGCCTTCTTTGCTCGGACATCCTTCACAGCTCTCTTTTGTACAGGAACTGTTGCTACATTCTTTTGCCATTGTAGTTTACCTCTTTTTCTATTTAATAAATTGCTCAATTGCCTTATTCAGCGCATCCAGCTCTTTTGTGTCGCCGCTTTTCACAGCATCCACAATGCAGTGCTCGATATGATCCTGCAGGATCACTTTACCTGTATTGTTGATGGCAGATTTGACAGCGGACAGCTGGATCAGAACCTCGCTGCAGTCACGGCCGTCTTCCACCATACGCTTGATGGATTCCAGATGACCGATGGCCCTGGACAGACGGTTCAGCACCGCCTTTGTATTCTGGTGAGTATGGGTATGTCCATGAGCATGGCTGTGCTCCACTACTGTACCATCTTCCAGAATGTGCTGATGTACGTGAGAGTTTATCTCCTCTACCCTGCATTCGTGCAGATGCGCATCATCATGTTCGTGTATATGTTCTGTCATGATTTAACTGTTTTCCTTTCATCATCCGCTGATTGAAGAGAATTATTTCTTCGTATTTGTGTTGTATCTCCAAAAGAATTCACAAACTTATACTTTTACGGCATCATCACAAATGATTCGCTCTGTCCTGAGCATTTACCTTTCACTATACATTGACCGAGCATTTTTTCCGTCTGAAAGATAAGCCGAAATTTTAGTATATGATGTGCTAGATTTCTGTAAAGGAATATCTCTGCTTAATACCGGATGTATCTATATCAAATATAATGGATCCGTCCTTAAGAACAGTTTTCTCATACGTAAAATTTTTATCCTTAAATTTGGCGCGGACATATTCTTCCGGATTCTCCAGCTCGACTTCTTCAAACTGGATATCCCGCATCTGGTTATTGGCACACTGGTTAAAGATTTCCCAGCAGGCCTCGTACATCTTTTTCATTCTTACCTCCGTGATGCTTTTTTCATACATGCTTTAGTATATCACTTTGACATAGCATTAACAAGCACTGTTCCTATTTTCCTTTATCTATGTGTATTTTAGCGTTACTGTTTACTGGCTTGCCAGTGAACAGTAACATTTTAGCTCCATTTTTCATGAACTACTTTCCCCTCCAACATGCCTACACTTGCTTCGATAAAAACGGCGTCGGATTTCCCGTGTAGAGCAAAGTCAGCTTATGCATAGCTCTTGTACAGGCAATATAGAGTAAATTTCGGTCAAACTCCGAAGAGTAGTTCCTGTCATCCGCATCAGGTACAATAACCTCATCAAATTCCAGCCCTTTCGCCATGCGAATTGACATAATAGATATGCCGTTAGTAAACCTAATGCTGTCCCTGGAAATCAAATGAACAGAATGCTCCCCTGACAACAGTTCATAATATCTCCCCGCCTCTGCCTCCGTCTTTACCACAATGCCCAGAGAGACATTTTCTCCCGTCTCAAACTGCTTTATCAATGCCGCAATCGAAGCGATCTCATGCTCCATGTTTTCGCAATATATGGTTCTCGGCCGTTCCCCATGACGTTCCACCATTTCCAGAGACGGCTGATGACAGATTTTTTTCGCAAAGTCCATGATTTCATAAGTAGAACGATAGCTCTTGTTCAAGACAACAAACTCTGCATCCGGATACATCCGTCTAGTCTCATCCAGAGCGTGATGATGGCAGGGATGTAAGACCTGACCAAAGTCGCCAAGAATGGTTTTCTGACAGGGATAGAGCTTGTTTATCACAGCAAATTGGATAGGTGTATAATCCTGCATTTCATCAATGACCAGATGCTTCACAGATTGGTTTTCCTCTATGTCCTCAAATTCAGCCATCAGATAGAGAAACGGGAATACATCTTCCCATTCCAGGGCTTTCTTTTCGGAAAATACAAACATATCCTTTTCACCAATATAATCGTAGAAATCCTCATACAAAGCCAACGGGTCTTTGATCAAAAGCATTTTTTGCAGACTTTTCAGTATGACGCTTTGCTTTGGTACCTCCTCCCACACCCCCGGCCAAGCACACAACTCTTCCCGGATATCTCCCGCCACAAAAATCAGACGTTGTTTTGCAGGATATTTTTTATAAGAAACAAATCTCTCCCGGATCCACTCCGCCCGTACAACATGCCCTTCACAGGTATAGTCTTTCGCTGAAAAAATCCGCTCATCCATATGGTCAATATATTGATCCAGCAATCCCACAAAAGCCAGCGTAGATTTAAATTTTGCTCGCTTTATCCATAATTTATTCTTCTCCTCCAACGGACTTTTTTCCATTTCAAACGCAATGCTCCCTTTCAAAGCATCCTCCGCAATATCCTGCATACTCAATTCACAGACAGGCTCTTCTCCCAATTCCGGTATGACCCCCGAAATATAATCCGCAAAGACCCTGTTTGGTGATACGATTGCTACATCCTCTGCGGTGATCTGGTTTTTATAGCGATACAGTAAAAAAGCGATCCGATGAAGAGCGATGGATGTTTTTCCGGAACCTGCCACCCCCTGGATAATGAGCGTATTTGCTTTCTCATTCCGAATGATCACATTCTGCTCCCGCTGGATCGTGGAAATAATGGATTTCATCTTTTCATCCGAAGTATGCGCCAGCTCCTTTTGCAGAACCTCATCCTGCACGTTTGTCGAACTTTCAATGGCATATTCCATAATGCCATTCTGTATCTTAAACTGCCGCTTTCGTGTAAGCTCTCCTTCTATCCATCCCACAGGCGCTTCATATCCGGCACGACCTAAACCAAAATCATAAAACATACCTGAGACCGGTGCTCTCCAGTCATAGATCAGTTTTTCCCTGCCATGTGTAAACCCAAATCGTCCTATGTAAAATGTATCCGCTTCTTCCTCTCCATCGGAAACAAAATCAAT
>JAEDOO010000085.1 GCA_016301965.1 Lachnospiraceae bacterium
TATCAATCTGAAACCGGGTATTGTTGGATGGTATGAACATTAACAGACGAGGTAAAACAAATGGGTAAAAGCAAATATGTGATTACGGTGACGCGACAATTCGGCAGTATGGGACGCCCCATCGCGAGGAAAATGGCCGAAAAGCTGAATATCAGCTATTACGACCGCGATCTGGTGGATCAGGCGGCAAAGAAACTGAATCTACCGGTGTCCACAGTCAACGAAGAGGAAGAGTACGCGGAGAAAAAGATTCAGAATCCTTTCGAAGCCATGCGTTTTCCTCTTGGATTTAGAACCAGTTCCACGCAGGACCAGATCTTTGAGGCACAGAAAAACATCATCAAGTTTCTGGCAGAGAAAGAGACCTGCATTATTGTAGGCCGCTGCTCGGACTTCGTGCTCAGTGATATGGACAACGCGATCCACATTTACATCTATGCTTCCTATGAAGCCAGACTGAAACACTGTATTGAAGATCTCCATCTGAGTGAGTCCGAAGCCCGTAAAATGATGGCTTCTGTAGATGAGGCCAGAGAAGTGTATCACATGAATTATGCAGGGTATAAGCCGGACGACAAGCGCTTCAAGGATATCATGATCGATTCCAGCATGCTGGGCGTGGAGGGAACGGCGGATTATCTGATTGAGCTGATTCAGAGAAAGTTTGACTGATTATTGTTCCGGTGAGGGTTTCCATGAAATTTTTTCCCGGATTGCAATCCTGATGCAGCAAAGCGGCTGCAGCGTGTAGAGCAAATGTATAAAAGAGTTTCGCTATAACAGTAAATTCGTTATGGCGAAACTCTTTTTGCATGCGGGTCGTTGGAGCTTTTTATGGAAACTTTTTAATACCTCCAGATAAAAGCATAGAAGTATCCCCCTTTCCTATGCTATGATAGTAAACAGGCAAATATAGACAGAAAGGGGCATTTTCTATGGAAGATACCTTAAAAAATAAAGCCGCTATGCCGACAAAGAATATTTGTCTTGGCATTCTTGCCCATGTGGATGCCGGCAAGACAACACTCTCGGAGTGTTTGCTCTACGAGACCGGCGCGATCCGCAGCATGGGAAGGGTGGATCATAAGGATACTTTTCTTGATACAGATGCTATGGAAAAGGAGAGGGGCATTACGATTTTTTCCAAGCAGGCGGTGGTGAACTGGCAGGGAACAAAGATTACGCTGTTAGATACGCCGGGTCATGTGGATTTTTCTGCGGAGGCGGAGAGGGTACTGCAGGTGCTTGATGCAGCGGTGCTGGTGATCAGCGGCAGCGATGGTGTGCAGGGACACACGGAGACGCTGTGGAAGCTTCTTCGTCAGCATAATGTTCCGGTTTTTCTTTTCATTAACAAGATGGATCTTGTGGGGACGGACAAGGCAGCAGTCCTGGCAGATCTGAAAAAACGGCTCAATGAGAATTGTCAGGATTTTTCATTTCTAAGTGAAGCACATTATTTCAAAAATGCAATATCTGATGAAAAAACAGAATCGTCAAATGTTTCTGGAACCAAAGCAGGAAATAACGATGCAGAACTGATCGAATTTTTTGAAAATGCGGCTATGAGCGATGAGGAAGCACTGGAGGAATTTCTGGAAACCGAGCGATTGTCCATAGAAACGCTGGGACGTTTGATTCGGGAAAGACATCTGTTCCCCTGCTTTTTCGGCTCAGCGTTAAAGGGTGAAGGCGTGCGGGAACTTCTGGAGGGCATCACCGCTTGTACCGGAACGAAAAAGTGGCCCGGTCAGTTTGGTGCCCGGGTGTTTAAAATTTCCCGGGATGAGCAGGGCAATCGTCTGACTCATATGAAGATCACCGGAGGCAGTCTGAAGGTGAAATCTACGTTGACGAATGCAAATACTCTGGGGCAAAACGGGCAGAAAGTAACAGGGGAAGAAGTCTGGGAGGAGAAAGCAGACCAGATCCGCATGTATTCCGGAAGCAAATTTACACTGGCGGAGGAAGCCGAGGCAGGATGTGTCTGTGCAGTGAAGGGGCTTTCAAAGACCTGGCCGGGACAGGCCCTTGGTGCGGAAAAAGGTGTACAGCAGCCCCTTTTGCAGCCAGTGCTGACATACACTGTATTGCCGGAAGAGGGATGCGACATACATCTTTTGTTAAAAAATCTTCGGCTTTTGGAGGAAGAGGATCCCCAGTTACATGTGGTATGGCAGGAGAAGTTAAAAGAGATTCATCTACAGCTGATGGGGGCCGTACAGCTGGAGGTCGTAAAACGCATGATCTGGGATCGTTTCCACGTGGAAGTGGAATTTGGTCCGGGAAACATTCTTTATAGGGAGACCATAGAGAATACGGTGGAAGGTGTAGGTCATTTTGAACCGCTGCGTCACTATGCTGAGGCACATCTTTTACTGGAACCGGCGGAGCGCGGCAGCGGGCTGACCTTTGCTACAGCCTGCAGCGAGGATGTGCTGGATCTGAACTGGCAGCGCCTGATTTTGACACATCTGGCGGAGAAGGAACATGTGGGTGTGCTGACGGGAGCACCGATTACCGATATGCGTATCACTGTGCTGACGGGACGGGCGCATACGAAGCATACAGAGGGCGGAGATTTCCGCCAGGCTACATACCGGGCTCTGCGGCAGGGACTGATGCAGGCAAAGAGCATCCTTTTGGAACCCTGGTACAGCTTTCGCCTGGAAGTCCCGCAGGAACAGCTGGGACGTGCAATGTCAGATATTCAGCGGATGAATGGCCGGTTTGATGCGCCTGAAATGGATGAGGATATGGCGATACTG
The DNA here is from genome assembly GCA_016301965.1 of Lachnospiraceae bacterium. Classification (GTDB taxonomy): domain Bacteria; phylum Bacillota; class Clostridia; order Lachnospirales; family Lachnospiraceae; genus UBA11957. Next base: position 2,769 of record JAEDOO010000085.1, read on the forward strand.
ACGGGAAGCGCGCCGGTGTCTGAAATGCGGGAGTATATGACGGAAGTCCATGCCTATACCAAAGGCCGCGGACGATTCAGCTGCAGTCTGAAGGGATATGAGCTCTGTCATAATGCAGACGAAGTTATTGCTGCTGCAGGATATGATCCGGAAAGTGATGTGGAAAATACGCCGGATTCCGTATTTTGTGCCCACGGCGCCGGCTTTATCGTGCGCTGGGATCAAGTGAAGGAACATATGCATGTGGAAAGCGGCTGGCAGCCCGATGAAGATGAGCCTGAGGAAGAACTCTATGCGCCGCAGCCGGAAAGAAAGCCGGTGCCAAAGGATCATTCTTTGTATGGGTCCTGGAAGGAAGACAGAGAGCTGGAAGAAATTTTTAACCGTACGTTTGGTTCTAAGGGAGAACGGGTCATTCCTTCGTATCACAGGGTAAGTTATGGCAGCCGGAGTGGCAGAAGTGAAGCCTCTTTGGCGGCAACTGCGGCCTATCGGGAAGCTCATGTCCGTCCGGCCGGAGTACAGAAGGATTACCTGCTGGTGGATGGTTATAATATTATTTTTGCCTGGGATGAATTAAAGGAGCTGGCAAAAGATAATCTGGATGCCGCCCGGCTGAAGCTGATGGATATGCTGTGTAATTATCAGGGGTTCACCCGCTGTGAGCTGATCTGTGTGTTTGACGCTTATAAAGTCAAAGGCGGCACGGGTGAGGTAAGCATGTATCACAACATCCATGTGGTATACACTAAGGAAGCTCAGACGGCGGATGCCTATATCGAAAAGACGTCAAAGGAACTGGCACAGAAGCACAAGGTACGGGTCGCAACTTCGGATGCATTGGAGCAGATAATCGTCATGGGACACGGTGCTGTCCGGGTGTCTGCCCGGGAGCTGCATGAAGAATTAGAGCAGATTGCGGCCCAGATGCAGGAATACTACCGTGACAAAGAGGAAAAGTTTGTCAACCGACCGTTTGATGCCAATAGGGAATAAGTCTGGACTTAGAAAGCTAAGGCCAGGCTTAACAAATTTAGTATTGACTTTTTTTCTCATTTTTCATATCTTATGGTGAAAGAATTCTTTGCACTGCATATTGCTACAGTACAAACTGAACAGGCACCGGTATGTATATTCCGGGATGGCCGGGTCACGGATGAGATGTGACAGCAGATGAATACAGACATCTGTGGGACAGTAGATACTTTACTGCGTCCCGCAGGTGTCTTTTTTGTTGCCAGAATAGAGATTTCAGGGAAGAACAGGCAGATAACCTGTGCAAGAAAAAAGATCTTTGGAGGTAAGTTATGGAAACAATGAGTAAGCAGGATTTACAAAAACAGGATCAAAAAGCAGCTATGCGTGTGTCCACTGTCAGTATTGCGGTTAATGTGATATTGTCACTCTTAAAACTGATTGCTGGTCTGGTAGCTTCTTCCGGCGCTATGGTATCGGATGCCATTCATTCTGCATCCGATGTGTTCAGCACTATCATTGTGATGATTGGTGTGCATATTTCCGGAAAACAGGCGGATGAGGAGCATCCTTATGGTCATGAGCGTATGGAATGTGTGGCGGCCATTATTCTGGCAGTGATGCTGGCACTGACCGGTGTGGGCATCGGTTCGGCGGGCATTAAAAATATTCTCAGCGGTGATTATGCCAGTCTGGCTGTTCCGGGTATGCTGGCCTTATGGGCAGCAGTAATCTCTATCGTGGTGAAAGAATGGATGTTTCACTACACCATGCACACAGCCAAAAAGATCAACTCAGGTGCGTTAAAGGCAGATGCCTGGCATCACAGAAGTGACGCGCTGTCCTCTGTGGGTGCGCTGATTGGTATCAGTTTTGCGCGTTTTGGATTTCCTATCATGGATTCCGTAGCCAGTGTAGTGATCTGTGTATTTATTTTAAAAGCGGCCTACGATATTTTTAAAGACGCTGTGGATAAGATGGTGGATCATGCCTGCGATACAGAGACCGTGGAGACAATGACACAGCTGATCGGCAGTATCGAAGGGGTGGAAGGCGTCAAGGTTGTTAATACAAGACTTTTCGGTTCCCGAATCTATCTGGATGTTGTTATCGAGGCTGATGGGCAGAAGACACTGGAAGAGGCCCACGATATTGCCAGAAACGTTCATGATGCCATCGAAGAAAAGTTTGTGGATGTAAAGCATTGTATGGTGCATGTGGATCCGAAGAAGATAGATGCGTAAGGGATATTGCATAAGAACTATAAGACAATTGAGCACTATTTTTAATGGATAGAAATTAAGATACAGCAAATTAATTAAAAAGAGAGCGGCAGAAGGATACATTTTTCTCACAGGAGAAAGATACATCCTTTTGCTGTATTTTTTTATATATTTTTACTGTGCTGCAGCGGACAGGAGACAGCTTCGTTTAAAGAAATATTCGAAAAAGCTATCTGCAGATGCAATTGAGGATATTCTGCCTGAATCTCCAGGAAAAAAAGTCGTATACATAGCTGGTTTGGAGGTAAAGAAATATTTTTTGGATAAAACATCCGGATCATGGGCAGCAGGAGGAACAAATTGGATGTAATCAGCGGACCAGAAGTCAAAACATCCAAAAAGAAGCGAAATGCCATGTGGAAATGGATGTAAAGAACAATTTTTGGAGATAACATCCAATTTATGGGTGACAGGAGGATAAATTGGATGTAAGCAGCAGATCAGGGATAAAACATCCAGACGCAAGCTATATGTGGAGTTGATTTGGAGGAAAATGTGTAGTTTGGGCAAATTACATCCACTTCTTGGATTGCGACTTGCTATCCCGCATATTTTCCGTTATCATGGACAAAGACAAAAGGCGATAACATTAAAAGAAAGCAAAGAACAGTCAAAAACAAAGAATAAGAGAAATCAAATAAGAAAAAGGCATAACAAGACCAATATTTCCAACAGGGCCAGCAAAGCCAACAGGGCCAGTAAAGCCAACAGGGCCAGCAAAGCCAACAAGGCCAGCAAAGCCAACAAGGCCAGCAAACCAAACAAGGCCAGCAAGCCCAGCAAAACAAGACAGAACGCCGGGACGCTATATTTTTGAAACCCGGGATCTGGTGATCGGTTATGACGAACCGCTGTCTTCCCCGCTGAATATGCAGATGGAGCGTGGGGAAAAAATAGTACTGACCGGATCTAACGGAATCGGAAAGACTACGCTTCTCAAGAGTCTTCTTGGTTTGATTCCGGCACTTTCCGGAACAGTAGAGCAAGGCGAGTTTCTGCAGATCGGTTACTTTGAGCAGGAGATGGACCAGAGTATCGATACCACCTGTATTGAGGAGATGTGGAAAGAATTTCCGGGATTTTCTCAGTATGAGGTGCGGGCGGCGCTGGCAAAATGCGGTCTTACGACTAAGCATATTGAGAGCAAGGTGAAAGTATTGAGCGGTGGAGAGCAGGCCAAGGTACGCCTTTGTAAGCTGATCAATCGGGAAAACAATGTTCTGGTACTGGACGAGCCCACCAACCACCTGGATGTGGATGCCAAGGATGAACTGAAGCGGGCATTGAAAGCGTATAAAGGCAGCATTTTGATGGTATGCCATGAACCGGAATTTTATGATGACCTGGCCACCAGAGTCGTGGACTGTACAAAATGGACCACGAGACTGTATTAAGCATAAACTTTCTGTACACAATGCAGGCAAAAACAAGTACAACGCAAGAGAAAAAACACCCTGAAAACAGGGAAACTTTGTCTTTCCATGCAGATATATGGGTGAATTCTTCCACATACTGTTTACTAAAATTATTTAACGTGTTAAAATAAAAAACAGACCGTAGCTTTTACGGATAGAAAAAGTAATGTAGGGGCGGGGAACAGATATATGGCAAAAATAATTAAAAAAGAACGTTTCCGGGAGATGTACGAGGCGATCTTAAAGCTTAAGGATGTGGATGAATGTATTTCGTTTTTTGAAGATCTTTGTTCACCCACGGAGCTGTCTGCTATGGAACAGCGGTATGAAGTGATGAGCCTTCTCCTTCAGGATAAGGTGTATCTGGAGATCCTGGAAAAGACCAGTGCCAGCACCGCAACCATCAGTCGTGTAAAACGTGTGATGGATTATGGTACCGGCTGCATGCCGAGGATCATTCAGGAGATGAAGCAGGAACAATAATTGAGAAATTGACAGGCTGTCACAAATGATGTGGCAGCCTGTCATGATATACAGGAGAAAAGGTTAAGTCGTGCTGTAAATAATAAAAGCAGCAGCGAAAATATCCAAGCAGGCAATAAAAAACAGGAGGAACGGCAATGATACATGAAATTGCTCCGGATATACTGGACAATCAGTTCAGAAGAGAAAAAATACAAAAAGAGAGTAAGGTAATGATTTTTTTTGAAGGAAGATTACTTCTTTCTGTGAGGGATGGGCTAATCTGCTATCCCCGTTATGCACAGGTGTCGGAAAAAATCGGCCGTCATGTCTATCTCTTTTCTGTAAGTGGACAGGACTATTTTCTGGCAGAGCCGCTGTGCCCAGAGACAGAATACGAGGGATTTAAGGCGGTGACGGCGATCCAGCTCAGAGATAAGCAGCCGGTCAGTGAGACTTTTGCGGGAATGACGGCACTGCATCTGTATCGCTGGTACCGCTCTGTCCAGTTTTGCGGCTGCTGCGGAAAGCCATCGATGCATGATGAAAGTCAGAGAATGATGCGCTGTCCCTCCTGCGGCAACCTGATGTTTCCAAAGATTTCTCCGGCAATTATCGTGGCAGTGACAGACGGAGAGAGACTTTTGCTGACAAAGTATGCCGGAAGAAAAACAGCGGCCTATGCGCTGGTTGCCGGATTTGTAGAAATTGGGGAAACGGCAGAAGAATGTGTGGCCAGAGAGGTTTTTGAGGAGACGGGGCTGCATGTGCAGGATATTCGTTATTACGGCAGTCAGCCCTGGGGCTTTGACGGGAATCTGATGCTGGGATATACGGCCCGGCTTGACGGTACCCATGAGATCTCTCTGGATCAGACAGAGCTTGCTACGGCAGTGTGGCTTACTCCCGGGGAAATTCCGGATATTCCAGACTATTCCAGTCTTACGCGGGAGATGATCCGCCGGTTTAAACACCATTGTCTGTAAAAGGATATATAGTATATGTAAAAAAGGGAGCGCTGCTTTACAGATGATTACTCATCCATTTTGCAGCGCTCCCTGCCATTACGAAAGTAAAAGATTAGCAGATGCCCTGTGCCAGCATAGCATCAGCAACCTTCTCAAAACCGGCGATATTAGCACCAGCTACATAGTTGCCTTCCATGCCATAGCGTTTAGCGGCATCGTCAATGTTGTGGTAAATGTTAACCATGATGTTTTTCAGCTTAGCGTCAACCTCTTCGAATGTCCAGCTCAGACGCTCGGAGTTCTGGCTCATCTCCAGTGCGGAAGTAGCTACGCC
>JAEDOO010000086.1 GCA_016301965.1 Lachnospiraceae bacterium
ACCCGCGACCCTCGCCTTGGCAAGGCGATACTCCACCACTGAGCCACTCGCGCATCTGTTCTTTCGAACAATATGCATTCTACAGGACAGACCCTATTTTGTCAATAGGTTTTTTGAAATTTTTTTGATTTTTTGAAAAATATGTTTTTTTCTGATTTTCCGTACATTTATGCTTTTAATATGGCACTCAGAATATACTCTGTATTTGGAAATGTCTTCTGACTGATATTGTCGAGACGGATCAGATCCACATCCAGCCACAGTTCTTCTGCCACAGTCATCATATTCGCAAACAGTATACCAAAATTGATCTCGTCCAGACGGTTGTGTTTTTCATATATCTTCTTAACAGAAAAGATATGGATCCGGTTATCATACACCACAAAGCGCCACGGCTGGGAATTCATGCTGGACGGAGCCATCCGTGCTGCCTCCAGAAGCTGTTTCATCCACTGCCTGGGGACCTCCTTATATACACACAGATCCTCCAATGAACGGCGTTTGGCGTCCACCGGCTTTCGGGTAGCTTCCTCTTTGGCTTCTCCAAAGGCCAGGATCAGAACCTGTTCCTTTTCTCCCAGACTCTGGTATTTCTTTTTGAGAATGTGGCCCCCGATGAAACAGCTGCCAAGTCCCATAGTGACCAGATACAGCGATATCTGCTGCAGAATATACCCCGCCGTCATACAGGCTCTGGCCTGCGGCTTCATATACACTGCAAGATAATAGGGTGCCTTTACCGTAAAAGGGCTGACAGCAGAAACCACATGGTCACTGTAGGGCAGGATCCGAAACTCTGCCTCCATGTCCCCAAACAGATAGGGGACATCCTGGCAATAGTTTTCGATCTGCTGCAGCACCTCCGGTGCCAGAGATTTCATCGTATATTTTCTCACGGATTTCCGTGCAAATATGGCTTCATAATTATTCATGATATCACCTTCATTTTTTCGTAACAACATTGTAACATATGTTTTTCCGTTTTCAAGCCATTCTTTGCATTTTTGTAACAACTGACCGCTAGAATAATTTCCCGAATTCTTCCAGATATTTGTCAAAAATAGACAATGCTTCCTGTACCGGTTCGGGTCTTGTCATATCTACTCCGCACAGCTTCAGCAGATCAATACAATCCATACTACAGCCGCCGCTTAAAAATGCTTTATACTGTGAAAGGATATTTTCTTCTCCCCGAAGGATTTTTCCACTGATTGCCAGAGCTGCCGCAAAGCCGGTGGCATACTGATATACGTAAAACGGTGTATAAAAATGAGGGATACGGGACCACTCCATGGCGATCTCCTCATCGATAACCACATCCGGACCAAAATACTGCCGGTTCAGATCGTAATAGATCTCACAAAGCTGCTGTGCCGTGAGTGTCTGGCCTTCCGCCTTCAGTCCATGGGCTTTCACCTCAAATTCCGCAAACATAGTCTGCCGGTACAGTGTTGTCCTGAACTGTTCCAGCAGATAATTGATCAGATATTTTTTCTCCTCCATATCTTTTGCCTGACCGATCAGATACTGCACCAGAAGCATTTCATTGCAGATGGATGCCACCTCTGCCACAAAGATATGGTATCCGGCATACACATAGGGCTGATTTTTATGGGAATAATAGCTGTGGATCGCATGTCCCATCTCATGGGCCAGTGTAAATACATCAGACAATGAACCATGGTAATTCAACAGCACATAAGGATGGCTGTCATAGCTGCCCCAGGAATAGGCGCCGCTCCGTTTTCCTTCATTTTCACAGACATCGATCCATCCATTGTCAAATCCTTCCTGCAAAAGAGAGACATATTCCTCTCCCATCACAGACAAAGCGTCCTTTACCAGTGTTTTTGCTTCCTCAAAGGTATATTTTTTCTCGAAGCTTTTGGTCAGCGGTACATAGACATCATACATATGCAGCTCATCCACTGCCATGACCTGTTTTCGGATCTGCATATACCGGTACATCAGCGGAAGTCCCTCATGGACCGCCTGGATCAGCTCGTCATAGACCCTCTCCGGAATATGGGCGCCGTCCAGTGCCATGGCACGGGAGGATGTATATTTTCTGGCGGAGGCAAAAAATCTCTGCGCTGCCGTATTTGCATCCATGGTTGCCGCCAGAGTATTTTTATGTGCTTCATACGCTCCATACATGGCATGAAAAGCATCTTCTCTGACCCGGCGGTCACGGCTTTTTAACAGCACTGTGTAGTTGCCATTGGTCACAGTCACAGGTGTTCCATCCGCATCTTTTATCTCTCCAAAGGTCAGATCCGCATTGTTAAAATTCATAAAAATCTGCTGAGGCGCATTGGCCATATCCTGGGCACGGGCCAGCAGAGCTTCCATATCCGGTGTCAGCACATGTTCCTTTCCGCGGAAGATTTCAGAAAAAAATCGTTTATACAGTTCAAGTCCGGGGCAGCTGTCCATATATTTCTGCACCTGTTTCTCTGTCAGCGCCAGAATCTCCGGTTCAACAAAAGACTGTGCATCACTGACCTGAGTCAGAAGCTGCGCACTTTTTCCGGCCATGGCCTGATATTTTCCATTTGCCGTATCCTGATGCCAGCGCATATTGGCATACACATACAGATTCTCGGTCTTTCTCTCCATATCCTCCCGGCTTTTCAGGATTTTCAACAGACTTTCCGGCCCTTCCTGCATTTTTCCACAGAAGGTTCGGAAATCTTCTGCCTCCTGACTGACCCCGGAAAAATCCTTCTCCCAGATATCATCGTCTGCATACATTGCTTCCAGATCCCAGCAATATGCCGGATCCAGCTCATTTCTTTTCTTTACAGGCATAGTTGTCCTTTCTTTGTTACTGTTCACACAGCCGCCATACACTTGCTGTATGGCGGCGTAAGAACGTGATTCAGGTGTTCGCAGGCTTCTTTTGCGAAGCAAAGCTTTAATTAAGCCTGCGAAAGTTACTGTTTACTGGCTTGCCAGTGAACAGTATCCTTTCTGCTTTCTCTTACAGAGAAAACAAGGGCTGTCACCCCATTGTTTTCACAATCTATGACAGCCCTTAATCCTATTATTTAGTGATGGAACAGTCTCATGCCGGTGAAGTACATGGTAATACCGTACTTGTTGCAGGCATCGATCACCAGATCATCACGGATAGATCCGCCCGGCTGCGCAATATATTTTACGCCGCTTCTGTGGGCACGCTCTACGTTGTCATCAAAGGGGAAGAAAGCGTCAGAGCCAAGAGCCACACCATCCATCTGGTTCAGCCATTCTCTCTTCTCCTCGCGGGTCAGCGGCTCCGGTCTCTCGGAGAATACTTTCTGCCATTCGCCCTCAGCCAGCACATCCATATAATCCTCGCTCATGTATACGTCAATAGCGTTATCACGGTTCGGTCTGGCCACACCCTCTTTGAAGGGCAGATTCAGCACCTTCGGGCACTGACGAAGCAGCCAGTTGTCGGCTTTCTGTCCGGCCAGACGTGTACAGTGGATACGGGACTGCTGTCCGGCGCCGATACCGATAGCCTGTCCGCCTTTAACGTAGCATACGGAGTTGGACTGGGTATATTTCAGTGTGATCATGGCAATGATCAGGTCGCGCTTTGCATCCTCCGGAATATCGGTGGTGTCGGTTACGATCTTGCCCAGGAAAGCTTCGTCGATGGGCATCTCATTTCTTCCCTGCTCAAAAGTGATGCCAAATACCTGTTTGTGCTCAATGGGCTCCGGTTTGTAAGCAGGATCGATCTGGATCACATTGTAGTTGCCGTTTTTCTTTGCTTTCAGTATCTCCAGAGCTTCCGGCTCATATCCGGGAGCGATCACACCGTCAGAAACCTCTCTCTTGATCAGTTTTGCGGTATCTGCGTCACATACGTCAGACAGAGATACAAAATCACCGAAAGAAGACATACGGTCAGCGCCGCGGGCTCTGGCGTAAGCGCTTGCCAGCGGGGACAGATCGCCCATATCGTCTACCCAGTAGATCTTTCTCTCCACCTCATTCAGCGGAAGACCTACAGCGGCACCTGCCGGAGATACGTGTTTGAAGGAGGTGGCTGCCGGAAGTCCGGTAGCTTTTTTCAGCTCGCTGACAAGCTGCCAGCCGTTTAAAGCGTCCATGAAGTTGATATATCCCGGCTTACCGTTTAAAACAGTAATCGGGAGCTCACCGTTCTCCACAAAAATGCGGGACGGTTTCTGGTTCGGGTTACATCCGTATTTCAGTGCTAACTCTTTCATCTTCGTTCTCCTTTATGTTATTTATTCTTGTTTACAATGCGGGTCTCATATTCGCCTGTAGCGATATCAATGTAACGGACAAACAGAGATACTTTATTATCTTCATTCAGGTTAGTCCATACCAGCTCGGTAAAAGCGTCGATGTCGCCTTTAATATCCACTTTGGTGGGTTCTCCCTCAAAGCTCGGCAGCGGATCGCCGTCGCTCATATAGGTGTGGATAAAACGTCCCTCACCGGCCGGGCAGTTCGGATAGCTGAAGGTATTGCGGATGCAGTACTGCGGATCGCCGTCCTCACTCTTTAAGATAGACATGGAGAAATCGTAGTTTCCGTCCTCCACATGCATAATGCCGGAAATACGGGGGGTAAAATTCGGTGCGTCCGGCTCAAATTCACGGGTGCGTAAAGACTCTTCAAAAGTCTTACCTTCTGCCATAAGATCATATACAGTATCTGTCTGATCACCGTTAGTAACGATCGTCTGTTTAGCCAGTACTCTCACCGGAGCATAAATGATCAGGCTCGGATCGCTTAATTTGGACGGATCATGGGCCTGGGTACGGATTCCCTCGCCATCCTCTACAAATACACGATTGCGGCTGTTTACGCTTCTTCCCATGATGAAATATGCGGTCACTGCATACTTTCCATCCTCAGAGCGTCCGATCACGATACCTCTGCCCGGGTAGCTGTTGGTGTTTAATTCCGTTGCCAAAGATACTTTCTGCATTGATTTTCCTCCTGTTTTCTGTCACTTCGCTGCTTTGCAGCGAAAGAAAAAACCGCCTGGTCAGCCCCAGGGGCTGCCCAGGCGGTCGGCATTTACAATTTGCTGTACTCCCCTGCAGTTTACTCTGCTTCCGCCAGTCATACAGCTGCTGCACATATAGTACACTACTTTTTTCTTCTTTTCAACTCATTTTCCGCCGGATTTTATGACTTTTTCCCGTTTTCCGCAGAAATGATCTCCTTTTTTCTTGTCTGCACGTCCTCTTTGAACTGCTCCCAGGCATCTTCATGCTCTACAAAATACCGGGGACAATTCTTTCCCGTCACATCAAAATGCCGGATCACATCATCCCTGTCCAGGGAAAAACGCTTACACAGCCAGGCCGTCAGCTGCACCAGGGAATCGTAAGTATCCTCTGTAAACTCCCCCGTCTCATCGGGATGGCAGCACTCAATGGACAGCGTGTCCGTATTCCGGTCATTGGAAGCATAGGCGATCTCCTTTGTCGGTATACACTGAATGATCTCTCCATCCAGTCCCACCACAAAATGACTGCTCACCTTCCTGTCCTGACTCTCCTTAAGATTCTCAAAATAATTCCTGTTCGCCATAGCCGAGCTTCCCGGATTGGCCGTATAATGCACCACGATCCCTTTAACCGCTTTCAACGCAATCCCCGGCCGGGAATACGGATTCACCGTCAGCAGCTCCACATCAATTTCCGGAGCCCCAAACCAGTCAATATCCCCTTCGGCTTCCGCAATCCCACTGTCCACCGTTTCCGCCTGCAGCGCCCTGCCCTTTCTTTTTTCCGCAGCAAAAGAAAGCAAAAGCAATACAGCCGCCGCCAGCATAATCACCGGCAGCGTCCTGAGAAGAATCTGCCGCCGTCTCTGTTTCTTCCCCCGTATTCTCTTTCTGCGCCTTCCCGATCCTGTCCTCTTTCGTTTTTCTACCATATCACTCATCTACCGTCTTTCACTCTGCAAACAGCTGTCGCCCGCTGTCGGTTTGTGGTATATGTATACATTTTACGCGACTTTAACGAGCACGACTCCGAGACTACAGGCTCGGAGCGAGCGCAGTAGGAGCATAAAATGTATACATATACCGCAAAGCGGCAGCGGGCGACAGCGTCCCCACACCTCTATTTACTGCTCCACACTATAATTCGGAGCTTCTTTCGTAATATGAATATCATGCGGATGAGATTCCTTCAAAGATGCCGCAGAAATCTTCACAAACTTACCTGTAGTCTTCAAAGTCTCAATATCCGGAGCACCGCAGTAACCCATACCGGAACGGATACCGCCTACCAGCTGGAATACCGTATCCTCCAGCATACCCTTGTATGCCACACGGCCTTCCACACCTTCCGGAACCAGCTTCTTGGCGCCGGACTGGAAATAACGGTCCTTGCTGCCGTTTTCCATGGCGGCAATGGAACCCATACCACGGTAAACTTTGAATTTACGGCCCTGGTACAGCTCGAAATCTCCCGGGCTCTCATCACATCCGGCAAACATGCTGCCCATCATGCAGACATTGGCACCTGCAGCGATAGCCTTGGTCATATCTCCGGAGAACTTGATACCACCGTCAGCAATGATCGGAATACCGTACTCCTTGGCAACCTCGTAGCAATCCATGATGGCTGTGACCTGCGGAACACCGATACCGGCAACCACACGGGTAGTACAGATAGAACCAGGTCCGATACCCACTTTAACAGCATCCGCACCGGCTTCGATCAGATCTCTGGTAGCAGCGCCCGTAGCTACGTTTCCTGCAATTACCTGCAGATCCGGATAATGTTCCTTGATCAGCCGCAGAGTCTTAAAGATATTTGCGGAATGACCATGCGCGGAATCGATAACGATCACATCCACATGAGCCTTTACCAGAGCGTCTACACGCTCCAGCACATTGGCTGTGATACCAACAGCAGCACCGCAGAGCAGGCGGCCATGGTCATCTTTTGCAGACAGCGGATATTTGATCTGTTTTTCAATATCCTTAATGGTGATCAGACCTTTAAGATTGAAATCTTTATCTACGATCGGCAGCTTTTCTTTTCTTGCGCTGGCAAGAATAGACTTAGCCTCCTCTAAAGTAATGCCTTCCTGTGCTGTGATCAGATTCTCGGATGTCATACAATCCTTGATCTTTTTGGTGAAATCTTCTTCGAACTTCAGATCACGGTTGGTGATGATACCTACCAGTTTCTTATTCTCTGTGATCGGCACACCGGAAATACGAAATTTCGCCATAAGATTGTTGGCATCTTCCAGTGTATTTTCAGGAGACAGATAGAAAGGATCTGTAATAACACCGTTCTCAGAACGTTTTACCTTGTCAACCTCTTCTGCCTGTGCTTCGATGGACATATTCTTATGGATAATACCGATACCACCCTGTCTAGCCATCGCAATAGCCATACGATGTTCGGTGACAGTGTCCATACCGGCACTCATCATCGGAATATTCAGTTTGATCTTCTTTGTCAACCAGGTTGACAGATCGATCATATTCGGTGTTACTTCGGAATACTGCGGAACCAGCAGCACATCATCAAAAGTAATGCCTTCGCCAATAATCTGACCCATATTTGCCTCCTTTTTATGCTATAGTATAACTCGTTACCCTAAGTTGTCCCATAGTTTATCAAATCTGCCTCGCACTGTCAACTGGCAAAACCCACGCTTTTTTTACATTTTTTATACTTTTTCCAAGCAATTTTTCTGACATTTTTGTACTTATCTGTTTCATTTATAAGTGCCTATCTGCGTACATAATAAAGGGCCGTTTCCACTTGGAAACGACCCTAGCATATCTCAGTATTCTGTTTTGTATCTGTTCAATACATTCCCGGATACAACGCTTACTTATCCAAAGCCGAATTACATCATTCCGCCCATTCCCGGATTTCCTGCCGGAACTGCCGGAGCCGGCTCCTTGATGGTGGATACTACGGACTCTGTGGTCAGCAGTGTAGCTGCTACGCTGGTAGCGTTCTGCAGTG
>JAEDOO010000087.1 GCA_016301965.1 Lachnospiraceae bacterium
CCACCAGTTAGTCTCTCTCTGGACGTAAATCAGTAAAAGAGAAATGAAATGTCCAAATGATACCGCTAGTCAGCCTTCAATTGTATGTAAATATGGAAAAATCAAAAAATATCCACAATAAGCTTCGTGGTTCCTGCTTATGATATTGGAAATTTATAATTAGTGCTTGATAATTGTAGCTTTTTACATCCTGTGTACGTTTATATAGATAAAGAAGAATGGCATATTACAGACGTAACCGGGAAGTAAAAGCGGAACCGGAATAATTAAGGAGGCAGGAAGCGTGAAAAAGAAATGGTCAGCGGTCGGATGCACAATATTGGTGATAGTATTGGTGGCGGTGTTCTGGTTGGCATCACCGAGAGTTTTTCTAAAGGGAATCGATCCGCTGGATGTGGCTGAGATCCAGATATTTGACGGGAATACGGGGGAGAGTTTTTCCATAACAGACGCGGAATCTATAACACATATTGTGGAAACAGTTCAGTGCGTCAAAATGAAAAGAACAGGTCTCTCCATCGGGCGCATGGGCTATCGCTTCCGGCTGGCGTTTCTGGATAAAAACGGAAAACGGCTCAGCAGGTTTATCTTGAACAGTGCCACGGTGATTCGTCAAGATCCCTTTTTCTATGAAACGTCCGGGAAGGCGGAGGAAGATCCGCTGTGTTACACATATATTGAACAGATAGAAAACGATGGCGAAGAGAAAACATTTCTTGCGGAAGTGATGGAAGTACCCTGCGAGGTAACACCGGAAAACACAGAAAGTTCCGCATCATTAAAAGCCATGGTGATAGTGGATGGGCAGCTTTACGTCGATACGGGAGAGGTAGGCACAGCGGCAAGCTGCGGTGTGATGGACGGAAATATCGATTCCTCGGTGCCGGCGGATCAGAAGCCTGCACAGGATAATCAGTCCAATTTTGGCAGTGATTATGGTTTTCAGTATGGGATGGAAGATACCATTGAAGTGTATACGGATGGGGAGTGGAGGATTTTCAGAGTTATGGAAAAGTGAACCAGATAGAACAGATGGAGCTTTGGTTCCATTAGTCCAAGAGGGAAACGATGAAGAGTTTATTCTGTCAGACCTTCATATTCAAAGAATTGTGCCGCCGTCATACATTTTGGATGTTCCATGTCCAGACTTAAAAAGTCTTTATCTCCGGTAAGGATCACATCTACATCGGAGATGATGGCAGCATTCAGTATTGGCTGGTCTTTTGCGTCACGTATTAGCTTTTTCGTATGGTCAACGGAAGGAATTAGTTCATAGGACATTTCTGCGAGAAGTACTTCCGCATCTGGCAGATGTTTTGGCGCCTTACGGTTCAGAATGTCCCGCAGCTCTGCTATATTGCGGTCACAGAGAAGCATTTCGTGGTTCTGGGCAATATAGAACAGAGCTTTTGCAGGTTTTGAGTGAGGAAAGAGCAATGCAGAAAAAAGGATGTTTGTATCAATCAGAATCCGCATAATTATCTTTCCTTTCCGTACCGTATTTCGTCCACAAGTGCCTGAATATCATCTTCATTATAGACACCCATTTCCTCAGCGACACCGGAAAATGCAGCCTGAGCTTTGCGGATGGCCTGAGCAGAGGCATTGGTGACTACTATTTCACCATTTTGTTTCTGTATAAACAGAATTTTATCACCGGATTTCAGCCCGAGCAGACGACGGATTTCAACCGGAACTGTAATCTGACCGTTTGAAGAAATTTTTGCAAGGTTCATAAAATCATCCTTTCTATTCTTGAGAACTAAAGAAAACTTGAGATTACTTATATTATATCCAATTCAAGGCGGAAAGTAAACGGAGTAATAGAAAAAATGTTAGAAACTGAAAATGCCAGTTCTTATCATCAATACTTTCACCTGTAAAATCGACACATCTGCCTACAGATTATGTCTATTCCCAAAAGAAGTCATCTGCTAAAATAGTAATATAAAAAGAAATTTACTGCATTATAGAAATTCTGAAAACGACAAAAGGCGGAAAAAACAGGGAAAAGGTTTTGGTGGAGGCAGAGATGAAAAAACTCAGAGTATTGCTGGTGGACGATGAGATCATGATCCGGGAGGGATTTAAGAAACTGTTTGACTGGGAGGCCCATGACTGCGAGGTGGTGGGAGAAGCGGCGGACGGCATGGAAGCGTTGGCACAGATTGACTCGCTTCGTCCCGATATTGTGATCATGGATATCAACATTCCCATTATGAGCGGCTTAAAGGTGATCCAGGTCAGTCGGATGAAGCATCCCCAGATCGCATTTGTGATCGTGTCGGGATATGATGATTTTTCCTATTGTCAGCAGGCGCTGCGTCTGCAGATTACAGACTATATCTTAAAACCGGTGAATTATGAGGAATTTGGTATCTGCATTGATAATCTGAAGATTTCTCTGTATGAAAAAAGAGTTTCTGAGGAACAGGAAAACGAAGAACAGGAAGACCGGGTCATCAACAGCATTACCCGGTATATGCAGGAGCATCTGGCGGAGGAGATCAGTCTGGCTGTGTTATCAGAGGAGTTTCATCTGCATCCCCAGTATATCAGTCAGCTGTTTAAAAACGAGATCGGTGTGGGATTTCTGGCATATCTCACCAATATCCGTATGGAAAAGGCAAAGAAGCTTTTGCTTTCTTCTTCTCTGTCTATCGCCGAGGTGGCAGAAAAGAGCGGCTACAGCGATTACCGTGTGTTTACCAAGACGTTTAAAAAGTCGGAGGGCATCACTCCCTCCCAGTATCGCAGAGAATTTCTGGAGAGCAAAGAGATGTAACAGTACGGAGAGCAGGACCGATGACGCAGCCTGCTCTGAGATATAAGTAATTGTTCAGAACAGGCCAAATCACTTGCTGATGAGGCCTTATTGTGTTTGAAAAGTTCCTGCGCGCGTATCAGGACATTTTTGTTCCTGCGTCCCTGCGATACTGTGCAGGAGTCACACCGTATTTCCGGGTAAAAAGTTTATAAAAATAGCCTTTATTATGATACCCGACTTGTTCAGCAATGTCAGCAACACTCAGGTCCGTTTCCTCCAGAAGCTGTCGGGCCTTTTTCAGACGGATATCCTGCAGATATTCCGAATAGGTCATACCGGTTTTCTTTTTGATCAGCCGGTTAAAATAATCTTTCTGAAAATGAAACAGATCCATCAATTCCTGTGTATGTATGGATGGATAATGCGTCTCAATATAATCACACACCTCTTCAAAAACGACCCAGTTCATGGTCTTTTTCTGTTCCTTAGAAAGAGAAAATTCATAGCTGCTGCTCAGCATACGAAAAATCCTCAACAGAAGCCCTTTGCAGATATGAGAAGAGCCAATATCTGCATTGTACAGTTCAGATATCAGCAGAGAGATACTAGGCTCCATCTTCTCCCTGGCTCCGCTCAGAGGACGAAAATGAATGTATTGCTGCAGATCCTTCTGCTTCATCAGTGCCGTCTGCAAAAAGGAAATAATTTTTCGTGTTGTTATATTCTCGTTCATGATCTCTTCGAACATACTGTTTTCGATGCCGAAAAAAAGAACGATGGAGTCCTGATCTGTCAGATAATCCTGATGGATACAGTTTTTATCAATAAGGATAAATTCCCCCTCGTGAAAGGTAATATTATGTTCGCAAATTTTCTGCGCAAAGGCTCCCCTTACCACGTAAGCAAGCTCAATATAATCGTGGGTGTGGATCTGTGTTTTTGTACCGGAAGTAAATTTGAAGGTATAGCAGAATTTTTCCGGTGCGGGATACATAGTGGTATACAGCTCTGAGGATCCTTTGAAATCCCAACATAGAAAGAAAATACGTTCGGATGCCAGAAGAGGGTAGGTTTTTACCTCTTTTACCGTTTTAGAATACTCTGGGGAAACCAGTCTTGGCCCCAGAGGATGAAGGGGATCCAGTTTCCTGCAGTCGAAACTGGTAATCTGTCTGCATTGATCGGAAAGGTTCAAGACACTTACCTCCTGTGTGTTTTACTTATATTATACGGGATTTGAAAAGAAAAACAACCAACAAAAGTCGAAATAGGTAACTGCTGGATGCTGAACGGCTTCGTTAGGAAATTGTGGAAAATAAAACGGCTGTTTAAAATAGAAGTATCGTAACTGTTCAGAACAGATACGAAGCATCACATTTTCAATCCTTCCAAAGAAAGCGAGGAGTCTTCTATGTTAAACCGCAAAAATTATAAGTTCTGGTTCTGCACGGGGTCGCAGGATTTATACGGAGATGAATGTCTGGAGCATGTTGCACAGCACGCAAAAATCATCGTGGAAAAATTAAACGAATCAGGATTTCTTCCCTACGAAGTAGTCTGGAAACCCACCTTAATTACCAGTACATTGATCAGAAAGACGTTCAATGAAGCAAATATGGACGAGGAATGCGCAGGCGTCATTACCTGGATGCACACATTTTCTCCGGCAAAATCCTGGATCATAGGTCTTCAGGAATACAGAAAACCTTTATTACATTTACATACCCAGTTTAATGAAGAAATTCCATACGATACCATAGACATGGATTTTATGAATGAAAATCAGTCCGCTCATGGTGACAGAGAATACGGTCACATTGTTTCCCGCATGGGCATCGAACGAAAAGTCGTTGTAGGACACTGGTCTGATGAAGTTGTGCAGAAACGTATCGGAGAATGGATGAGAACCGCCGTTGGTGTGATTGAAAGCAGCCACATCAGAGTAATGCGTGTCGCTGACAACATGAGAAATGTTGCCGTTACGGAAGGTGATAAAGTAGAAGCCCAGTTAAAGTTCGGCTGGGAAATCGATACTTACCCGGTAAATGAAATTGCGGAGTGCGTGAATTCCGTGTCTGTCGCAGATACCATGGCGCTGGTGGATGAATATTACGATACATATGACATCCTGCTGGAAGGAAGAGATCCGAAAGAATTCAGGGAACATGTGGCCGTGCAGGCGCAGATCGAACTTGGTTTTGAAAGATTTTTAGAGGAAAAGAATTACCATGCCATTGTTACACATTTTGGTGATCTTGGCTCTCTGAAACAGCTTCCGGGACTGGCTATTCAGAGGCTTATGCAGAAGGGCTACGGCTTCGGTGCAGAAGGCGACTGGAAAGTGGCAGCCATGGTTCGTCTGATGAAGATCATGACAGAAGGAATGAAGGATGCAAAGGGTACTTCCATGCTGGAGGATTACACATACAACTTTGTCAAAGGAAAAGAGGGCATTCTGCAGGCACATATGCTGGAGATTTGCCCGACGATCGCAGATGGCCCCATCAGTATTAAGTGCCAGCCGTTATCCATGGGTGACCGTGAAGATCCGGCAAGACTGGTATTTACCTCTAAGGAGGGGCCGGGTATTGCGATATCCCTGATTGATCTTGGCAATCGCTTCCGCCTGATCATTAATGATGTGAAGTGTAAGAAAAACGAAAAACCGATGCCGAAGCTTCCCGTAGCAACAAATTTCTGGGAACCGCAGCCTGATCTTTACACCGGAGCAGAAGCATGGATTCTGGCAGGCGGTGCTCATCATACGGCATTTTCTTATGATCTGACGGCAGAGCAGATGGGAGACTGGGCAGCAGCCATGGGCATTGAAGCGGTTTATATTGACAAAGATACAACTATCCGAAACTTTAAGCGGGATTTGATGCTGGGGGATATTTTTTATAAGTAAATAGGAAAAAGGCGTTTTATTCAAGCGGCTTCTCGAAAGATGCAATTGTTACTGTTCACTGGCAATGTCAGTAAACAGTAACATGTATTACAGTAATGTCATGACATGCCCACTCATTTATTGACGTTTTCTGACAGTTTTACTACAATGATATACGAGTGAAAACGAATACGGGACGGCATTGAAGTCCGTGTGCAGGACCAAGATGTATGGATGACGCAAAAGACAATCGGACATCTTTTGGATGTAGACAGAAGCGTTGTCTCAAGGCATTTGAAAAATTTCTATGTAAGCGGCGAATTGTCGTTAGCTTCAACTTGTGCGAGTTTGCAAAAGTTGAAGCTAACGGGAAGACAGTCAATATATCAGTTGTAAAATGGTTTCATCGGAAAGAGGAATTATGCATAAAAAAGAAAACGGAGAGGACATTGACAAAAGGGATTTGAATCAGCTAACAAAAGTTCAAATTTATCTCGAACTTTTTAAACAAATATTTGTGTTGAGCGCCTGCACCTTTGGCGGGGGCTTTGTGATTATCGGGATGATACGCAAAGTATTTGTGGACAAGCTGCACTGGATCACGGAAGATGAGATTCTGGATCTTACCGTAATCGCCCAGTCTACGCCGGGGCCGTTGGGTGTCAATATGGCGGTGATCACGGGGTATAGGATATGTGGTGTACCGGGAGCTTTGGTCTGCGTCCTGGCTGCATCTCTTCCGCCGATGATCATTATCTCTGTAATCTCTGTGTTTTATAACCAGTTTAAGGATAACCGGATCATTGCGCTGCTTTTGCAGGTTATGCGGGCAGGCGTGGCGGCGGTACTCGTGGATGTGGTGATTGATTTGGCCGCAAATGTCATCAAAACCAAAAAGGTATTATGGATAGCTTTGATGGTGGTGGCTTTTGCGGCACTTGTGGTGTTTAAGGTGAATATTATCTGGCTGATTTTAATCTGTGGTGCAGTGGGGCTGGTGAACAGTCTGACGGCGGGGAAGGAGGCAACAAAATGATATATCTGCAGCTTTTCCTGGCTTTTGCACAGATTGGCCTGTTCAGTTTTGGCGGCGGTTATGCCGCGGTACCCCTGATCCAGAGTCAGATCGTGGAGATCCATCACTGGATGGAGATGGATCAGTTCGCGGATCTAATCACCATCGCAGAGATGACACCGGGCCCTATTGCCATTAACTGCGCTACCTTTGTGGGACAGCAGGTGGCCGGTGTGCCGGGAGCAATCCTGTGTACGCTGGGGTATGTAGCACCGCCTTTTTTAATCGCCCTGTTTCTGATTCGCCTGTATATGAAATATAGAAATCTTCGGGTGGTACAGGGCGTGATCACCGGACTGCGGCCTGCTATCGTTGCCATGATTGCTTCGGCAGCACTGTCACTATTGGTTCTGGCAGTGTTTGACAGTTCTCTGGCGCAATTGCAGATAACAGATTTCCGTGTGGTGGAGGCAGTGCTTTTTGTGGTATCACTGGTGCTTTTGCGTAAATATAAAGTACATCCTATTGCCGTGATCTTTGGCTCTGGTCTGGTGGGGACTGTAGTGTATTTGCTTATATAAATGAATCTTGTGAAAATAAGTAAATGCTGTGATAATATGTGAATGTTGTGAAAAAAGAGCAACCGTTGTGAAAAAAAGTGAATTTTGCGGTTATAATTATCTGTTGTGATGGAATAATATAGTTCAATGATATGTATTAATTAGATAATCGAACTTGTTGAGGGGTTATCTATGAATGATAAGGGAAGCAGCTGAAGATGGTTGCTTCCATTTTTTCTGGAATTCTATTTAATAATCTGCGCAGCAAGGAGAACAAACCGCTTTAGTAAATGCTGTGATAATATGTGAATGTTGTGAAAAAAGAGCAACCGTTGTGAAAAAAAGTGAATTTTGCGGTTATAATTATCTGTTGTGATGGAATAATATAGTTCAATGATATGTATTAATTAGATAATCGAACTTGTTGAGGGGTTATCTATGAATGATAAGGGAAGCAGCTGAAGATGGTTGCTTCCATTTTTTCTGGAATTCTATTTAATAATCTGCGCAGCAAGGAGAACAAACCGCTTTAGTCTGCTCGTAAGCAGGAAAAGTCAGCCTAAATCAGGCAAAAGCAAGACCAGGC
>JAEDOO010000088.1 GCA_016301965.1 Lachnospiraceae bacterium
GGAAAAGGAAAAACAGGGCGGTCGGACAGAACAGAAGAAACCGACACGTATTTTGCGTGAAGCGGAGGACCGGAGGCTTTTTTTGAAGCTTCTTGATCGGGAGAATACCACAACTTGAGAAAGGAGAATTAACCGCGTGAAAGAGAAGAGAAAACAGGGGCTGGCCCGGGTTTTGATTGCAGGAATTGTAATGGTGGTGCTGGTGCTTGGCACTGTGACCATGGGAATCGGTTATCGGGAATTTACGGCTGTTCTGGAACAGCAGTATAACGATACGGCATATGAAATAGCGGAGACAGCAAGAACGTACCTGAATCCGGATAAATTTGAACAGTATCTGGAGGAAGGAAAAACCGATGAGGAATATGACGAGATCCAGAAGCGCCTGGACGATCTGGTGGTATCCTCTTCGTGTAATTTTATCTATGTTGCAAAAATTGATACATCAGATTATATGACGTCTACCTATATTTATGATTCTGTAAATCCGGCTACCGGGTTTGATCGTTATCCTTTCGGATATACGGCAAGAGATACGGATCCGAAATATGCAGAGGATCTGAAACATATTCTTACCACCGGCGGCCGTGCAGAGAAGTATCTGTATTCTTACTCCGAATCCGGGGCACATACAACGGCGGGACTTGCTGTTACGGATTCCAAAGGCGAAGTGGTCGCGGTGATCGGTGTGGAGAAGACTATGGAGGTTCTGGAAAATGCCCGAGTCACATATGCAAGGCATGTAGTGCTGGCAACCATAGTGATCATTTTGCTGGTGTTTGTTCTGTATTCGCTCTTCCTTAATCAAAGTATTATCCGCCCGATTCTGGAGATCACCGGGGAGGCAGAACGGTTTGCCGATAAACATGAGGCTTCTTCCGGACTGAAGGCTGTGGAGAATAAGTATGAGATTGGCCTTCTGGCACGCTCTGTGCAGAAGATGGAGCAGGATATTAAGGAGTATATCGAAAATCTGACAGAAGTGACGGCGGAAAAAGAGAGGATCAGTACGGAGCTGAACGTGGCTACGCAGATCCAGGCAGATATGCTTCCGAGTATTTTCCCGGCTTTCCCGGATCGGGATGAGTTTGATATTTATGCAACCATGAGACCGGCTAAAGAAGTGGGAGGAGATTTCTACGATTTCTTTCTGGTGGATGAGGATCATCTGGCTATGGTGATGGCTGATGTTTCCGGAAAAGGTGTTCCTGCGGCATTGTTTATGGTGATCGCCAAGACGCTGATCAAAAACAGGACTCAGATGGGTGGATGTTCCCCTGCACAGATTCTGGCAGATGTGAATGAACAGCTTTGTGAGGGAAATGAAGCGGAGCTGTTTGTCACAGTATGGCTGGCGATTCTGGAGATCTCTACCGGAAAAGG
The DNA here is from genome assembly GCA_016301965.1 of Lachnospiraceae bacterium. GTDB lineage: Bacteria > Bacillota > Clostridia > Lachnospirales > Lachnospiraceae > UBA11957. Next base: position 1,384 of record JAEDOO010000088.1, read on the forward strand.
TGTGGCGGCCAATGCAGGGCATGAGCATCCGGCAATTCGGCGAAAAGATGGAGAATACGAGCTGGTGGTTTACCGCCATTCTCCGGCTGTGGCAGCTATGGAGGGGATTCGGTTCCGTGAGCACAGTTTCGAACTGCATCCCGGGGATGCCCTTTATGTTTACACGGATGGTGTGGCAGAGGCGACCAATGCAAAGAATGAGTTGTTTGGCACAGATCGTATGCTGGCCGCATTAAACCGTAAACCGGAGGATGCGCCGCAGGAGCTGCTTAAGACAGTGCAGAAAGAAATCGATACGTTTGTTGGTGAGGCACCTCAGTTTGACGATATTACTATGATGGGACTTCATTATTTCGGAAAGCCTTCCGAAGAAGAGACTGATACGGAGGTGAGACAATGAGAGAACTGACGGTGGATGCAGTTGTGGAGAGTCTGGATGCTGTGACGGATTTTGTGGATGAAGGACTTGAGGAGCTGGATTGTCCAATGAAGGTCATGATGCAGATCAATGTAGCAGTTGATGAACTTTTCAGTAATATAGCGCGCTATGCTTATCCGGATGGAGCCGGTAAAGCGACGGTGCAGATCGATGCTTTGCAGGATTCCCGGGAGGCTGTGATCACCTTTATCGATCAGGGTATTCCCTATGATCCGCTGAAAAAAGAGGATCCGGATGTGACATTGAGTGCCAATGAGAGAGAAGTTGGAGGTCTTGGCATATTTCTGGTGAAAAAGATCATGGATGATATGAAGTACGAATATAAAGATGGACAAAATATTTTGAAAATCTTTAAAAAACTCTAAATGGAGAGAAAATCGTAATACATGCGAAAGAAGGAGAAAGTTAACATGAAAAAAAGAGAATCTTTCAGCAGCCGCTGGGGATTTATTCTGTCTTGCATTGGTTCCGCTGTGGGTATGGGAAATATCTGGATGTTTTCCACCAGAGTATCTCTGTACGGCGGTGGATCCTTTCTGATTCCGTATTTTATTTTTGTTGTTCTGATTGCCTGCACGGGTGTGATCGGTGAGATGAGCTTTGGACGTGCGACCCGGTCCGGCCCGATCGATGCTTTCGGCCAAGCAGCAGCGATGAGAAATAAAAAGAATGTGGGTCGTGCTCTGGGGCTTATCCCGGTTCTGGGTTCACTGGCTATGGCTATCGGTTATACCGTAGTTATGGGATGGATCCTGAAATATGCTGTGGGCACGTTTACAGGAGCAACACTGGCTCCGACAGATGTAGAAGGATTTGGAGCAGCCTTTGGCGGTATGGCCTCTGCTTTTGGAAACAATGCATGGCAGATTACCGCGCTGGTTCTGTGTGTTCTGATCATGATGTTTGGAATCGGCAAAGGTATTGAAAAAGCCAACAAGGTTATGATGCCCGTATTTTTCTGTCTGTTTGTGATACTGGCGGTTTATGTGGCACTGCAGCCCGGTGCTGCGGATGGCTATCGTTATATTTTCCGCATTGATCCGGCAGCTCTGTGCAATCCGAAGACGTGGATCTTTGCTCTGGGACAGGCATTTTTCTCCCTGTCCGTGGCGGGCAACGGTACACTGATCTATGGATCTTACCTGCCGGATAAGGAGAATATTCCGGCTTCTGCCTTCCGCGTGGCATTTTTTGATACGCTGGCGGCTATACTGGCGGCGCTGGTCATTATCCCGGCTATGGCTACCACCGGTGCGCAGCTGGATCAGGGAGGTCCGGGACTTCTGTTTATCTTCCTGCCGAATCTGATCAAGGGCATGCCCGGCGGCCGGATCATCGCTATCATTTTCTTCGTGGCGGTATTGTTTGCCGGTATGACCTCTCTGTTAAATCTGTACGAGGCTCCCATCGCCACGGTGCAGGAGAAGTTTAACCTGTCCCGTGTACCGGCCTGCGCAGTCGTTGGCGGGTTTGGTGTAGTGGTTTCTATCCTGATCCAGGGCATTGTTTCCGGCTGGATGGATATCCTGTCAATTTATATCTGTCCTCTTGGAGCAGGACTGGCCGGTATCATGTTCTTCTGGGTATGCGGCAAAGACTATGTGGAGAAACAGGTCAATACAGGTCGGGAAACACCCTTTGCAGGCTGGTTCTATCCGCTGTGCAAATATCTGTATGTGCCGGTATGTTTTATTGTGTTGATTCTTGGTATTGTGTTTGGTGGTATCTGATCAGACTGGTGATATAGCGAACATATAAAAGGTTGAAAAACAGTCAGAGAAAAATGGAACTGTATTTTTCTCTGGCTGTTTTTGTATAGAAATTCACAGTTTCACCTTATTTATATTTTATAATGGGGCAAATCAGTAAAGAAAAGGAGATTAACGATATGAAGAAAGAAAATCGACAGATGGCCCAGGAAAGAAGAGCCCAGGAGAGAAAGCGTAAGGAGCAGAAAGAAAAAGCAAAGAAGTTCCTTATGATTGGACTTCCCATACTTATAGTTGCTCTTTTTATTGCCGTTATTATTGTTGACGCAGTGCAGAATTCCAATTCTGCCGGAGATACAGCATCTGTTGCTGAGAGCAGTGTTTCTGATGAAATAGCATCCGATATTGAGAGCAGTGTTGCAGATGATGATTCGGCAGCAGGCAGTGTGATCGAGGCAGAGGAGACGACGTATCAGACAGATCCTTCCCTGACTGTGGAGAACGGAGATACTGTCAATATTGATTATGTCGGTTCCATAGACGGTGTGGAATTCTCTGGCGGTAATACCCAGGGAATGGGTACGGATCTGGTGATCGGTTCCGGAAGCTATATCGATGATTTTGAGGAGCAGCTGATCGGATCTCATCCCGGGGACAATGTAACGGTAACGGTGACCTTCCCGGAAGACTACGGAAAAGAGGATCTAAACGGAAAAGAAGCCGTGTTTGAAGTCACTGTAAACGGTATTTACGATTAACAGGAACACAGATGTTACATGGATAAACGATAAGGAAGCGGTTTTTTTATCTGCTTTTGTCTGAACGACAGAGGACAGATGAAAAAGGCAGCTTCCTTTTGCATGTGGAAAAGAGGATCAGCTGACGAAATTGGAAATGTTTCTGGTTTCGCTGTATGGATTGAAATATGAATGCATCTATAATATGAACGTATTTCCCTATAAATTGAGACTATCCGCCAGAAAGATTCAGGTATATACTTTTTATAAAAGAATAAGAAGTGCAGAAAAAGTGTTAAATCATGCAGATGCAACTGCCAGATGACAGATTGAAAGGCCAGGATGGTGGTCTGCAACTATAAAAAAAGGTATGCTTAGGCCATATCAAAACAACAACGGAGGCAGCAGTAACGCCTGTAAATAATAAAACGAAAATATGAAACAGGTGGTGTATAGTTTACGTTGAGGAATGGAATTGAAAATGCATTTCCAGTGAAAGGTTGAAAATGAAGATTAGCAGAGGGAGGAAAAACCATGATCTTAGCAGAAAAAATCACAGAAGAACGGAAAAAGAACGGATGGTCCCAGGAAGAACTGGCGGATAAGCTGGGGGTATCCCGGCAGGCCGTTTCCAAATGGGAGAGTGCCGGGTCTATTCCGGAATTACAGAAGATTATTCAGCTGTCGGAACTGTTTAATGTAAGCACAGATTATCTGTTGAAGGATGAGATGGAACACAGCAGCTTTCTTTCTTCAGAGGTGGAAACAGGGGATGCACCGCCCCTCAAAAGAGTATCCATGGAGGAGGCAAACAGCTTTCTGGATATGAAGAGAAAAAGCGCACCGGTGATCGCAAATGCTACTTTTATGTGCATCATCAGTCCGGCTCTTTTGATTCTCCTTGCAGGAATGGCAGATTCCGGAGTGGGGCATGTCACTGAACGTCTGGCCGCAGGTGTTGGCCTGGTAGCTCTTTTTGGACTGATCGCAGCAGCTGTATTTATGTTTATCACCTGTGGCATGCGGGAAAGCCATATGGAACATCTGGAAAGAGATACTTTTGAGACAGAATACGGTGTTTCCGGTATGGTAAAGGAAAAACGAAGAATCTATGAAGGTACATATACGCGAGGCATTGCCATTGGCGTTGTACTCTGTATCCTGGCAGCTGTGCCGCTGATCCTGGCGGCTATTGCTGAAGCACCGGAGTATATTGTCTGTGCGTTCGTTTCACTGCTTCTGTTTCTCATTGCTATCGGTGTCAATATCATTATTCGTGTAAGTATGATCAAAGGAAGCTACGACACGCTTCTTCAGGAAGGAGAGTTTTCCCGGGAAGAAAAATACGCAAAAAGAAAATTAGATGCATTCAGCGGTGCGTATTGGTGTCTTGCGACTGCTATTTATCTCGGATGGAGCTTCTGGACAATGCGCTGGAATTTCACCTGGATCGTCTGGCCGGTAGCAGGTGTGCTGTTTGCAGCAATTTCTACGATTTTGCGGGCTGTGATCGGAACGGAGAAGAACGCATAATGAATGGGTAGGTATGATGGGGATGTTCCTTTTATTATGAGATAAAAGGAACGTCCTCATAACATTTAGTGTAAGAAAAAGCATTTTGAATTGTGCTTGACAGAACGCCCCAAATGTGCGATTTGTCGGAAAATGAACAGCTCCCCTTTTTGTCAAAACATACCTACGAACAAAAATCCTAAGAATCGCAAATCCAAACGTAGTCAGTCAGGCTTACCTACGAACAAAATTCCACAATATAAAGCATTCTATCAAAGGAGTTTCTTAATTTTTTGTTAATATGCTCTTATTGGACGTGAACTTGTGCTATCATACATGTTACGTCTTTTTAAATTGTTGAAAGTATGTACGCAGGAGGAAATACCATGGTAACGTATTCTGTAACTGAGCTTTGCGCCCTGTTTTTTATTTACGGTTTTGCAGGGTGGATCCTGGAAACAGTATATGCCACGATCCGCCACCGTTCTTTTTCCAATCGAGGTATTATTAACGGTCCGTTTTGTGTGACCTACGGTGTGGGCGCGATCCTGGTTACCGTAACCTTGCAGGAACTGACGGGTGTCTGGCTGTTCGTGTTCAGTATGATCTATACCACGGTGGTAGAATGGGTAGGAGGACATCTGTCGGAAAGACTGCTGCACAGAAGGCTGTGGAACTATGAAAATGTCCGGGGCAATGTGGATGGCTATATCTGTCTCCCGGCATCTCTTCTATGGGGCGCACTGGGTTTTGTGATTATCCGTTGGGGGAATGAGTTCTTTGTACAGCTCATTCGGAGGCTTCCGCATATTTTGACGGTGGTGATCCTGTGGGTGCTTCTGGGTATCCTGGCCGCAGATCTTCTGGGTACACATTTTCTGCTGCAGCAGCGGGGCCGTCATCTGGAAAAGTGGAGTCAGTCAAATAAAAGGATAGCGACAGTCACGGCGGCTCTCGAAAAAAGAATCGTCGATGCTGTGGAAAAACGTGTGCAGAGGGCCTATCCCCAGGCGAAAACCATGGACAAAGCAGCCGATGAGGAGGGCGTATTTGCCGCCGGCTGTGGATTTTATAAGCTGGTGTGGATCCTGGTGGTGGGATCTTTGCTGGGCGATCTGACAGAGACGCTGTTTTGCCGTGTCAGAGCCGGAGTGTGGATGAGCCGCAGCAGTCTCGTCTGGGGCCCCTTCAGCATTGTCTGGGGTATGGCCATGGTGATGGCCACGGTACTGTTGTACAGATCCCGGAATAAGGGCAGCTTTTTTATCTTTTCCATCGGAACGTTTCTGGGCGGTGCCTATGAGTATCTGTGCAGCGTGATCACGGAGATCGCTTTTGGTACAGTCTTCTGGGATTACAGTGCGATTCCCTTTAATCTGGGCGGCAGGATCAATCTGCTGTACTGCTTTTTCTGGGGACTGGCTTCCGTGGTGTGGATCCAGATCGTGTATCCTGTATTTTCCAGACTGGTGGAAAAGATACCCGTGAAGCCGGGAAAAGTGATTACCTGGTTTCTGGCAATATTTATGGTCTGTGATATGGCTGTGTCGGCGGCAGCGCTGGTGCGCTATCAGGAGCGGAGCGAGCAGATACCGGCCACGAATGTGGTGCAGGAAGTGCTGGATACATATTATGGGGATGCGGTGATGGAGAGGATCTATCCGAATGCGATCAGTGTGAAATGAAGAATTACGTTTTTACATTTATAGAGGATTATACATTGAGGTAAATATGTATTCTTGTAATATGATAATAATGTTTGACATAAATAAATGTAAATGTTATTATTCTTAATAGAAAAGGTGCTACCCATGACGGTTCGCCTGATTTTTGGGTTAAAAAAAATAACCGCCTAACTTTCTCAGGGTTTGGGGCGGTTATTTTTTGCTCTTTTCTGTGTATTAATTCCTATCGAATATCCAAGACCAAATGAGGTTATGCAGAT
>JAEDOO010000089.1 GCA_016301965.1 Lachnospiraceae bacterium
CGCTCCGAGCCTGTAGTCTCGGAGTCGTGCTCGTTAAAGTCGCGCGAGGTTTACATATATACCGGGAGGTCCGCCCCGTCGCCGGCAGCAGCCCCTCTTACTCTTTGATTATTTTTTATGTTTGGCTTTATCGTCCCAAAGGGGTACATCGATGCCAATTACTTCGGAAGTAAACGGTGTACCATCTTTTTTCTCAAAGTGGTTCGTAGCTTTCTTCACATACTTGAATCCAATGTACAAAAGCGGAATATTGCAGTACGCAATCAGAATATTGGCAAAGTCGGACAGATTCCACAGTGCGCCAAGGTCAAGACCGGCAATGCTGGTGAGTACACCGAAGGAGATAACCACCAGACACAGTACACGGATTACGTTGATAAATATCTTATTCTGAGAAATACGGTTTGCGCAGATTTCTGCGAAGGACATAAAGCCCAGAAGGCAGGTGAAGGCAAACAGTCCGAAACATACGGAGATCAGCAGGGATACTACCGTATTAAAGGCTGTTCCCGGAGCCAGTTCTGTAGCGGAGGCCAGATACTTAGGTAATTTGCCCATGTCAAACCATGCTGCGGAGTTGTCTGTCTGCCATACACGGCCCATAACTACGACAAATCCTGTAAGGGTACAGATGACCATAGTATCCAGGAACACACCGATGGCCTGTACGCAGCCCTGATCACAGGGATGCTCGGCATCGGAAGCGGCTGCCGGCATGGTGATGGTACCCTGACCGGCTTCGTTGGACATCAAACCTCTCTTAACGCCCTGGGCCAGTGCGATACCAAAGGCGCCTCCGAAGACAGCCTCCGGTTTAAAGGCTTCAGTAAATACTGCATAAAAGAACCACGGAATTCTTGTGAAATTCACCAGAATCAGTACGAGTACTGTAGCCACATAAATCACGGCCATGATCGGTACCAGGAAGTCTGTCACCTTTGTGACTTTTTTGATACCGCCAAAGGTCACCGCGATAACAACAACGATCAGAACCACAAAAGCGATCCAGTACAGAGCGGAATTCGTATCAATAGTCTTCCCGGTCAGCACCTCAGCGATCTGTCCTACAGAAGATACGGTGTTAAATCCCTGTGCCGGGAAACACAACAGTGCGTAAATAATATACATCAGTGACAGCACAACACCGGCTGCGACAGAACCCTTTAACAGCTTCTTACCGTAAAAAGATAATCCTCCGATATACTCATCATCCTTTTTCTCTTTAAAGATCTGGGACAAGGTAGACTCGGTATAGGCGGTTGCCATACCAAAGAAAGCAGAAACCCACATCCAGAACAGTGCTCCGGGGCCACCGACCGAAATAGCGCCGGTCACACCCAGAATATTGCCGGGACCGACTCGCATGGCCGTGGAAAGGAAGAATGCTGCCAGCGGAGAAATACCGATGGCGGTTGCCTTACTCTTTCTGAGTACGTTAAGACCATGTTTAAACTGTCTCACCTGGATAAATCCCAGCCTGCAGCTGAAATAAATACCGCTGCCGATCAGAAGGATGATAGCCAGTGAGAAATTTCCCAGAATGGGAATGTTTGCATACCAGTCAAAGTTGGTGGGAAAATCCCAGAAAAGATCAGAAATGATCTGGATCTTTTCGCACACCGCATTGATGGCGTCAAATAATGCCTGCATACTTTTCTCCTCTTTCCTGCTGCGCTTTATATACGATATGCCAGATCCGCACAGCAGTTTCTTATTAGCACTGTTTCATTATATAGGCTGTCCATCTGTTTTTCAATATAAGGATCACACATCTTTTGTGCATTCTTGTTTTTATGAAAGGCAAATGGTATGATAAAAAACAAAACGTGCATTAAAGGAGAATACCATGACGCAGGAAGAATTTTATACGCATCTCGATCAGCTTTACGAAAACGGTGACCCACAGGAAATCGAGCGTTTTCTGAAATTCCATATTGACCTTTATCAGGACGGAGAAACGGTCAACCGTCCGCTTTTAATTGCCGCTCTGACAGAACTTGGTGCATTTTACCGGGAAACAGACCGTCTGGAAGACTCTGCCGCCTGTCTGGAAAAGGCACTTACCTGGATCGCCATCGTTAAAGGAAAAGATTCCATGGCCTATGCCACCACACTGAACAATACTGCCATGACCTACCGAAATATGCAGAAATATGAGGAAGCCAAGGCCTGCCTTACTGCCGCCCGCAAGCTCTTTGAAAACCACGGCGAGACAAAGCATCCTCTCTATGCTTCCGTTCTCAATACCCTGGCCCTTACCTATATGGACGAAGGAAAAAAAGACGAAGGCATCGAACTTCTGGAAAAATCACTGGAAATTATGAACAACCAGACAGATCGATAACCCATATCCTATGAAAATCTTTTCCTTATCAGTAATTATTGCTATTTGATTCTGTTTGGTGTAAACTAACTCACGAACTGACAAAATCTGATGAGGTAAGCTATGTTTTCATTTCATAAAGTAACGTTAGATGACAAAAACTGGATGCAAAAGCTTCTGCAGGAAGACGGATGGTACGGCAGCGAATACAGCTTCGGCATCAATGTACTCTGGGGTATCAAATACCACATTGAAGTTGCCCGTGCCCATGACTGCTGCATTGTACGGTATGGTCTCTGCGGAGAATATCCCTGGGACAATATGATGCAGGGCGATTGCTGGATCTACTCCTTCCCCATCGGGGCCGGCAACAAAAAAGCCGTACTTGATGAACTGGTTGCTGAGTATCGTGCCAAAGGAAAGACTCTGATCATGAATTCTGTTGGGGAAGAAGCCAGAGCACAGCTGCTTTCCTGGTATCCCGGCCAGTTTCTGATCGAGGAAAACCGGGATTATGAAGATTACATCTACGACCGGGAAAAGCTGGCCACCCTGAGCGGCCGAAAAATGCACAATAAGCGGAACCATATCGCACGTTTCAAGGATGCAGGAGAATGGAGCTACGAGCCCCTGACAGACAACAACCTTGAGGAATGTAAAGCTCTCTGCCGCCGCTGGATATTTTCCCGGGAAGATAAATGGAACGACGATATGGCCATCGAACTGAAAGTATTGGATGCCGCTTTTAAGATGAAAGATGATCTTGGCCTGATCGGTGGCGTACTGCGCCAGAAAGGTCAGGTCGTAGCCTTCTGCATGGGGGAAGCCATCAATCCAGATGTTTTCGTCGTACATTTCGAAAAGGCACTGCCGGAATATCAGGGAGCCTATCCCATGATCAATCAGCAGTTTGTGCAGCATGCCTGCGGCAGCTACAAATATATCAACCGGGAAGACGACGCCGGAGATCCCGGACTTCGCCGGGCCAAGCTGTCCTACTACCCGGAAATTCTGCTGAAAAAATATGACGCCAAAATGTCCTCTGTAGTCTTTGCCGACCGCAGCCGATATGAACAGGACATGATCCACATCTGGCAGACCTGTTTTGGCGACGATGAAGATTTTATCCAAAGCTTTCTGGATCATCATACTGCGGATGAATGCATGCTTCTGTATTTTACAGACAACAAACCCGTAGCCATGGCCAGTTTCCTGCCCATACGTATCCACCAGGCCGAAGATACTATAGAAGGACGCTACGTCTATGCCGTAGCCACCCTGCCCGAATACCGCGGGCGAGGCTATGCCGCTGAGATCCTAAAAACCGCCAAAGAAATCTGGCAAGAGCCTCTGCTTCTCTCCCCCGCGGAAGACAGCTTGTATACCTATTACCAAAAACAAGAGTTTTTTACCCAATATTCACCGGATAAGTGGGAAATAGTTCCAGAAAATCCTGGCGAGTTGAAAGAGAAGTGGAGTTTTGAGGAATCCTCTTCACAGATTTACAAGGAAATTCGCGATCTGTGCTTTGCCGGTGACGGTTATGTAGAATGGGATCTGGCAGCCATAGAGTATGCTCTCCTGTATGCAAAAGCAGAAGGCGGACAGGCACTGTGCGTGACGCATCCCGCATATGATGCAGAAGTCTCAGCATGTGAAGATATTCTATTATATGAAACAGCGGGAGATACATTAAAAATCGTAGAAACCACGCTTAACGAAGATGATCTGAAAAAAGCCGCCTGGATACTCCTGAAAAAAAATAATCTTAAAAAAGCCGTATACTCACGACCCGGAGGAATGCTGTGGCTTCCTGAAGAATGTGAACTGTCACTTTCAAAAGAAGACGGCTATTTCAACCTCTGCTTAGGAGAATAAAGAAACAACATTTTGCGTTTTCATCGGCAAGTGATAGTCCACTCTGAACAGTTATAACTAAACTATCTACTGTTTCAATACAATGTTCACTTGTTCTTGTTCATCTGACCAAGAACATAAATAGGCGCATCTGCCATCTGTCGGTCTCCGTCTGTCTCCGACTATATGTATAAACATCGCGCGACTTTAACGAGCACGACTCCGAGACTACAGGCTCGGAGCGAGCGCAGTAGGAGCCCGAGGTTTATACATATAGTCGGAGACAGACGGAGGCCGACAGATGGCAGATGCGCCATTCACATTTTCATTATTGCATATCACAATCTTCCATATTTAAAACGTCAGCACAATGTGAAGAACCAACATATCCTCTCCCACATTCACATAAGTATGAAATTTATCCGAATCAAAACGCAAAGAATCCTTCTCCCCCACTTCGTAAACCTTATCGTCCACCTCCAGCCGCAGCTGCCCCTGAGAAACCATCACATACTCCCGGGTATGCATACCATGACCACTGCTGGAATACCTCTGTCCCGGCATGATCTCCACCTGATAAATCTCAAAATGCTGCTTCTCCTCCGGGGAAAACAGATTGAATATCTGATACTGACTTCTTCCCTCTTTTACCGGGCGAAGATCCTCTTTTCTCTGCAGCACCATCTCGTTTTGAGGCTCTTTGGTCAGTTCCTGCAGCTCAATATGAAGTCCTCTGGTAATCTTGCCCAGCACACCGATGGAAGGATTAGCTTCCCCACGCTCGATCTGTCCCAGCATACTTTTACTTACACCCGTCTGCTCAGAAAGCATATCCAGGCTGATATTCTGCTGCTGACGAATCTTTTTCAGATTCCAGGCTATATTTCTTTGTAAATCCATACACTACGTCACCACCTGTTTTTGTTTTATATCCAGTATCTGTTCAGTACCTTCACAGAATCAAATGTACAAAAAAAGGGCGCTCGTGTATCCACACGAACGCCTTCGTTCTCTAACATTATTGCCGAAGTAGATGGATTTGTCAACTCATTTTTTCCTTCATCACTTATTCTTCCAGACCAAACATGGTATTCAATGTCCAGATTCCTTTTTTTGTGCGGAAAATATTAGCTCTGGCAGCCATTGCCGCCTCTTTTTTCACGCCTTCCTCATAAAGATTGACCAGGAAATCAGCTTCCACCAGGATCTGATAATCCATTCCTTCTATATTCTTATACGTATGGTGGTGACCCACCAGATACATGATCCGCTCAATACGCTCCGGCTCCACACCCAGCGGCTCCAGCATCTTTTTCACCTCTGCCGGTCCAAGTTCCTCCTGATGCGGTCCTTTACAGTCTCCGTAGATGGCTTCACTGGGGCGGATACCGATATCGTGTACCAGAGCTGAAAGCTCCAGCGTCAGCTGCAGATCACCGTCAAGGCCTTCCGCCAAACCGATCATACGCGAAAATTCGTATACCTTGAGAAAATGCTGGATCCTGGCCGGATCCCCTGCATAATAGGCGATCATTTCTTTCATGACTTTTTGTACCATACTATCTCTCCTCTCAGCGGGCATTCTGAGCTTCAATGGCCTCCGCCAGCTCATTTAAATACTCCCAGCGTTCCATTTTTTCTTCCAGAAGTGCTTCTTTTTCTGCTTTTTCTTTCTCCAGCTGTCCCAGCTTGACAAAATCTCTGGAAAACTGCAGATATTCCTTCTCAATGGCTGCCAGACGATCTTCCAAAGCGGCAATATCCTCATCGATGGTCTCAAATTCCCGTTGCTCTTTGTAAGAAAATTTCAGTTTTTTCTCCCGTACTTTGACAGCCTTTTCTTTTTTCTCTTTTACAGACTGGTTTTCTGTCTCCTGGGGATGACGGAGTTTATACATTTCCCTGTATTCCGTATAACCGCCCTCGTACTGCTGCAGATAACCATCCTCTTCAAACGCAAAAATACGATCGACCACGTTATCAAGGAAATACCGGTCATGAGATACCGTAATGATGATTCCTACAAAGCTGTCCAGATAATCCTCCAGGATCGTTAATGTGGGAATATCCAGATCGTTGGTAGGCTCATCCAGAATCAGTACATTTGGAGCTTCCATCAGTACCTTGCAAAGATACAGTCGTCGCAGCTCTCCGCCAGACAGTTTTTCCAGAGGTGTATACTGCATCACAGAATCAAACAGAAACCGCTCCAGCATCTGAGACGCCGAGATCCGCCCGTCGGAGGTACGAATGTATTCCGCCGTGTCTTTGATATAATCGATAACTCTCTGGCGTTTATCAAGGATCGGTGTCTCCTGGGCAAAATAGCCGATCCTGATGGTCTCTCCCACCTCGATCGTACCACTGTCAGGGTATTCCTCACCGATCAGAAGCTTCAGCAATGTGGATTTACCGCAGCCATTTGGACCGATAATACCCAATCGCTGATTTTTGAGAAAAATATAGCTGAAATCCCGGATCAGCATGCGGTCTCCATAGCCTTTATCCACATGAGACAGCTCGACAGTCTTTTTTCCCATACGGGTCTCGATGGAATCCAGCTCTACATGCTGAATGGGAGCGGGAGCTACACCGTTTTTGAGAGCTTCGAGACGATCCAGACGGGCTCGCTGCTTGGTGGTGCGGGCGCGGCATCCGCGTTTGGCCCATTCCAGTTCCATACGAAGCACGCTTTTTCTTTTGCGCTCACTGGCCAGCTCCATTTCCTCCCGCTGGGCTTTCATTTCCAGAAATCCTTCGTAACCGGCGGGATAGCTGTAAAGACTGCCATGGTCGATCTCAAGAATACGGTTGGTGACACGATCCAGGAAATACCGGTCATGGGTCACCATGATCACCACGCCTCGGAAAGCTCTAAGATACTCCTCCAGCCATACCACCATCTCATTATCCAGATGGTTGGTGGGCTCGTCCAGGATCAGCACATCCGTAGGATTAACCACTGCTCTGGCCAGCGCCACTCTCTTTTTCTGACCGCCGGACAGATGGGTCACATCCTCATTGTAATCGGAAAATCCCAGACGGTTCAGAATATTTTTGGCTTCACCTTCTATGTTCCAGTCTCCCACGGACTGATCCATCACATAGCTCAGAACGGATTCCTGCCGGGGAAATTCCGGATTCTGAGGCAGCCAGGTCAAATGCAGATTATTCTGCAAGACCAGCTGTCCTTCATCCGGCAGTTCCACCCCCGCCAGGATCCGAAGCAGGGTTGTCTTTCCGGTTCCGTTGATGCCTACGATCCCGATCTTGTCTCCTTCCTGAACACCGCAGGAAATGTCGTCAAAAATCACTTTTTCGCCGTAGGCTTTACTGACATGTTCTATGGTAAGCAGACTCATCTGCACATTTCTCCTTATGGTTTCTTCGTTTTTTCCCGAGATAGACGTATTTTACGTAATCGTACATGGCATCCTCTCCCTCCTCAGCCAGAAT
>JAEDOO010000090.1 GCA_016301965.1 Lachnospiraceae bacterium
TTATCCCATCCCCATCCGAACTTATGGCAGCAGAACAGAGCAAGGATCAGTGAACCGAGAGGAAGCACATTGGTGGATACAATGAAATCCCAGAAATCCAGCCAGGCAGTGCCTTCCGCAAAAGGCTGAAAATGCAGTACACTGTAGCCAAGGGCGGTAGTCAGTGCCAGCAGGAAAAGACCGCTTCCGCAGATGACGCAGCCCTTTACGCGGGACCAGCCGGTCAATTCACGGATCATAGCCAGGATATTTTCGCAGACGCCCAGAACCGTGGACATGGCAGCAAAGATCATAAACAGGAAAAACAGTGTTCCCCAGATCCGCCCTCCGGCCATATTGTTAAAGACACTGGCCATGGTGTCAAACAGAAGACTGGGACCCGCAGTAACGGAAAGTCCATAAGCTCCGCAGGCCGGAAAAATAATGAATCCGGCAAGGATGGCCACAAAGGTATCCAGGAAAACCACATTGATGGATTCGCCCAGAAGAGAACGATCCTTATCGATATAACTGCCAAAGATCGCCATTCCTCCCTGACCGGTGGAAAGGGTAAAAAATGCCTGGTTCATGGCCGCAACGATCATAGGTCCATTGATCTTGGAAAAATCCGGTTTCAGATAAAAGGACAGACCTGTTGAAACTCCATCGAGAAGAACACTGCGAATGGCCAGAACTACCATCAGAAGTAACAGTCCCACCATCATATATTTCGTAATGCGTTCCAGGCCTTTTTGGACATCCGTGCTTAAGATCAAAAAAGCAACCACAAGAGTGATCAGAAGATAAAAAACATTGACTCCGGGATCAGAGATCATCGCTGCGAAACCAAAAGAGGCGTTCTGCCCTGTCAGAAATTTAATAAAGTAGTAGATGATCCATCCGCAGACTACTGCGTAAAAAGCCATCAGACAGATGTTGCCGATCAGGCAGCCCCATCCCCAGAGATCCCATTTCTGTCCCGGTTTTTCCAGCCGTTTATACATACGGATAGGACTGGCCTGCGCCGCCCTGCCCACGGAAAATTCCATGACCAGTGCCGGGATCCCCAGGATGATCAGACACAAAAAATAGACCAGAATAAAACTGGCACCGCCGTTTTGTCCGCACATCCACGGAAATTTCCATACATTGCCGCAGCCGATGGCGCATCCGGCAGACAGCATAATAAAGCCCATTCGGCTTCCAAGTCGTTCTCGTTTCATATGTTTCCTCCAAGTATAGTGTTTTTCTGCTCACAGCCTTTTGGCTATGGTGTAAAGAATTTTTTATATAAGCTGTTTGGCATTGCAATTATGGGGGTGTCTAACTGTTTTATGTAATAGCAGATTACTATATTATGACATACTTTGTTACAGCATATCCCTTTTCATGGTATTTGTAAAATTGATGATTCTATGGTATGCTAACGAAAATATCGTTTATAAAGAGGATATTATAAATGGATCTTCATGTGCTAAAAACATTTATTGCCGTGTGCGAATACTCCGGATTCTCTGCCGCGGCAGAAAAGCTGGGATATACCCAGTCTACGGTGTCGTCCCAGATCAAACAGCTGGAGAAAGAATTGAAAGTCACTTTATTTGATCGCTTTTACCATAAGATCAGCTTGACGGAGGATGGGCGGACCGTCCTGAAATACGCGCGGGAAATGCTTACCTCTCAGGAAAAAATGCTGACAGATCTTCACCATCAGGAAGAGATCAGTGGTGAATTGCGGCTGGCCATGTCAAGTTCCCTGTGTACACGCTATTTTGGACGTGATTTTGTTGAATTTCGAAAAAAATATCCCCATATTCGCTTAAAAATCATCGAAGCCGGGACCGCACAGATGTCCAATATGCTGCGAAAAAATGAGGTGGATCTGGTATTTACTCTGGACACTCATATTTACGATTCTGAATTTATGATCTGCGCGGAATGTGAAGAAAAAGTACATTTTGTCGCAGCTTCCGGTCATCATTTGGCAGCAGAACCGGAGCTGAAGTTATCTGATATTGTTTCTGAGCCTTTTATCATGACAGAAAAGGATATGAGCTATCGAAGAATTCTTGATGAGCAGCTTGCGGCACGATCCCTGGAGATCATTCCGGTTCTGGAAATAGGAAATCCCGTACAGATATGCAGTGTGGCGGCCAGCAGCGATATGATAGCGTTTCTTCCGGATTTTATGACTACAGCCTACACGCAGGCGGGAAAACTGGTGTATCTCCCGGTACAGGACTGCAGAGTTTCCGTCTGGACACAGCTTCTGATCCATAAAAATAAGTGGAGATCCCCTGCGCTGCAGGCGCTGATAGCGTATTACCGGCAGCTTATTTCCGTTTCAACGACATGAATGTTTTTATCAGATGTATTGTATAGGAAGAAGCATAAAACAGGACGAATGGATAATGCGCAAAACAGATTCGCAAATGAACAATTTGTTATCGCATTTTGACAGAACGATTGTGGAAAAATACCTGACATGGTAATATATAAATAACGCTGAGAATTGCAGCCAGACTACAGAGAACATTCAATGAGGAGAAATCATGATCAGTGAAAATTTCGGCAGGGTCGTTAAACAGATTTATGACTGCCTGGGGAAACAGAAACATAACATTATTATGTTACAGTACAGCAATGATTTTTCACTTGCTGAACTGAAAGAAGCATCCTGCCTTCAGGAAGAAAAAGAACACGTTTCTTATCTATGGCATGAGTTTCAGTATCATGAGATCTCCAGTGGATACGAGCCTTTTCTGGATATTATCTGCAACACTTTCCGCACACACGGAGACGGGGATTTTTCGCACTTTCTGTCAGAATGCGGAGTATATGTTCCCCACAGAGAAGTTCTGGAAAGCTATTATCGGGATGGAAAATGCCGCCGAAAGGAAATGGTTCTTCTGGACGAAGTGGCTTACGAGCAGAAGCGCATGACAGAGGCATTGGCCAACATGCTTCGAAAAGCGGCGGAGTACTGTCCGATGGTGGTGGTAATAAACCGTTTCCAGCTGGCCAGCAAAAGTACGATGGAGCTGGTAAGGGGGCTTTTAGACCATCCTTCTGCAAATATCGGTGTAGTTCTCGGTGTAAACGATAAACCCCGGCAGGAAGAGAATCTTCTAAAATGCTGGGAGTCTATTCTGGAAATTCTGACGGATAAAAACCATATTTATCATATTGGAAACAGCGATCGGGAAAGGAAAAAACGTGGTGAGGCAAAAACGGGGAAGAGCCGTGACATTGAAAGTTTATATCGAAAAATAAATAATACGGCAGCACTTCTTGATTTTGATCAGGCTTTTCTGTTTTTTCGCGGTATAATTCGCGGCACTCGATTTGAAGAAGAAAATATCCCTGACGAAGAAAAGATGCAGTTGTATCCTTTATATGCTCGGGTATCTATTTTACGAGGTGATTTTGCCACTGCTCTGGAGATTATTTATGTACTGAAAAAACTGAAAATTTCCGGACAGGAGGACCGGATCACCTGTGTTAGTGAATATTATCTGGCCATGTGCCGGATGTATCAGGGCAAACTGGGAAGAAGTTATGCACATGCAAGAAATGCCAAAGAAGCAGCAGATAGAGCCGGATGGGAAGTGATGGCGCTGGAAGCGGAACTTCTGGCGGTACAGACACAGATGTCCGGCTGGTACAATTTCTTTTTCTGCCTGCAGGATATCGATATTTCGCCGGAACTTCTGCGTCGGCTGGAAAAGGAAGGTTATGATAATTTTCTGGCCCATATTTATGTGTATGCTTATGATAATGATCCAAAAATCGTGGCGAAATCCTGCCGTCATGAGACAGAACTGATATATTTTAACCGCGGTGTAGCTCTGGGACAGAAGATCGGAAACGAGCATCTGGTGTATAATGCTTATCAGAAAAATATTATGATTGCCGATACTTACGGCTACTATCAGGCAGCCGTATATTATCTTCTGCAGTCGTATCAGCTAATAAAAGATAAACACTCTCTGGAATGTGGTCGAATCTATTCGGCACTGGGATACAATTTCAGTGCATTGGGCAGACATAGCATTGCCGAAAATTATTATCATCAGGCGATTCAGCTGTTTTTGGAAAAAAAGCTGCCGGAAGATATTGCCGAAGTTTATTACAATATGTCTCTTGGCTGCATTATGAAAAAAGAATTTGCTAAAGCAGAGTCCGGGTTGCAGCTTTGCATAAAAACGGTGGCTAAACTTCGTCTGAACAGTCTTCGTGTATGTAATCTTACCAAGCTTTATGGACTTATGGCGCTGGTATGTATTTTGCAGAAAAATCGTTTTGGCTGTCAGAGGTATCTGGAGGACTGCGGACAGCTTCTTCATAATGCCGGTGATGAAAGCAGAGGAATCGAGGGTAACCATGATTATGCCCGACTGGATGATGAGCAGTTTCTTTACTGGTTTTCCAGTGCGCTTCTGTATCAGGAAAACGCAGATCTGAAGCAGGCATATGCCTCTTCACAAAAGGCAGAAACGTTTTTGGAGAAGGCAAAGAGCAATCAGTTTTACGCATACGGTATTTTTTATGAAAAACGTATGGAATTATTGCGGCAGATGAATTGTATGGAGCAGTTTTCTCATGCTCAGAACATGATTGTGCAGCATGCAAAACGTCGTGAGGATATCTGGAAAGATATTGCCAGACAGGTGTCAGATCAGATGCAGCTATGGGAGACACAGAACAGTTGTGCGGATGAAAATCAGATAGAAGTGCTGCTTAAGCAGGAGGAAATGACCAGAGAGCTGCGAAGCAGCAGGCGAAGGATGGAGTTTCTTTATGCCTGGCAGAAATTGATCGATGTGAAGAATATGGATATCGAAAATATGATTTCCAATGCCATGTACACATTTCTGAATCAGTTTGGTAATGATTGTGCACTGTATGTGCGTTATCATAGGGACAGTGCATCCGTTCTTTATAATGATACGGGTGTAAAGATCACACAGGAGATGCTTACAGGCATACAGCAGGCGATGCACGAGTATTCCCAGGGATTTGCTGTTTCGAAAATCAGTGGTAATTTCCAGCGGCATCTGGACATTATCTCGTATTTTGGCGAAGAGAACGTGTGCTCTTTTGCTGCAGTCCCCTTCTTTAATAGCGGACGTCTGGAAAGTGTGATGGTGACGTACGTTCTTATGAAAGAAAACTGGCATGCTTCCATGGAAAGCTACATGATCAATGAAGATGACCTGGCAATTTACCAGCTTTTGTTCCGTGAGCTGGGATTTTCTGTAAACAGGATCGAGGCTTACGAGAAAATTTACGAGATGAATCAGAAGCTTTCTCATGTTGCCTCCACAGATATGCTTACCGGATTGTATAACCGTACCGGATTTTACAATGCGTTAGAAGATCTGATGGAAAAGATGAAGTGGCACAAAAAACAGTGTTCCATCGGTCTGATGTTTATAGATTTGGATAATTTTAAATATTATAACGATACCTATGGGCACAATGTAGGAGATATCATTCTGATCTCCATGGCAGGTGTTTTCCGGGAAATCATAGGGACAAGAGGTATCGTGAGCCGGTATGGCGGAGATGAATTTCTGATTGTGCTGGAAGAAAACCGGAAGGAAGCGTTGGAAGAGATTGCCTGCGCAATCTACAAAAAACTGGAAGAGGCCAGAGGATTTGATGAAGCGATCTCCCGTGTGCTCGGGTATACGGTGGAAGTGGACGCAGCACATAAGATCTCATGTTCCATTGGTATTGCCATGAACAACAATATTCAGGAAGAAGAGGATATTCATGAGCTCATCAAAAAAGCTGACGATATTCTGTATTCTATTAAGAAAACACAGAAAGGAACGTATGCGTTTTTTGATCTGAAGCAAAGTCAGCAGCAAAGTGAGGCACAGTGATGGAAGAAAAAGAGAAAAAAGTATGCAGGCAGTGTTCCAATCATTGTTCCATTTCTGACTTGAAATGTGCAGTAGGAAAAAGAGCATTGCGCCTCCAGCAGGAGAGAGAAAAGAGAGGAATACAAAGATCCTGAAGAAAGCAATTGTAAAAAGTGTCATCGTGACATATAATGAAAGAATCGAACGGAAAGATAAATGAGGAGGAATTGCCAGTGAACAGAGAAACGGTCATTGTCATCGACTTTGGCGGCCAGTACAATCAGTTAGTGGCCCGTCGTGTTCGTGAATGCAATGTGTATTGCGAAATTTATTCTTATAAAACTGACATCCAGAAGATCAAAGATATGCATCCCAAGGGTATTATCCTGACCGGCGGCCCCAACAGCTGCTACGAGGAAGGTGCTCCCACCTGTACAAAAGAGCTCTTCGAGCTGGGCATCCCCGTACTGGGACTCTGCTATGGCGCACAGCTGATGCAGCATGTACTGGGAGGAAAAGTAGAGAAAGCACCGGTGAGAGAATACGGAAAGACACAGGTATTTGTAAATACTGAGTCCCCGCTGTTTACCGGTATCGAGGAAGAGACGATCTGCTGGATGAGTCATTTCGATTATATATCCCAGACAGCTCCTGGATTTGACATCTGTGCCCATACCAACGATTGCCCCGTAGCGGCAGCAGAGAACCGGGAAAAGGATCTTTACGCGATCCAGTTCCATCCCGAGGTACTGCACACCGTGCGCGGAAAAGAGATCCTGTCCAATTACGTATATAATGTATGTCACTGTGCCGGAGACTGGAAGATGGACTCCTTTGTGGAATACTCCATCAAAGCCATCCGCGAGAAAGTCGGAAACGGCCGCGTGCTCTGCGCTCTGTCCGGCGGTGTGGATTCATCTGTAGCAGCCGTACTGCTCTCCAAAGCCATCGGCAAACAGCTGACCTGTGTGTTCGTAGATCATGGCCTTCTTCGTAAAAACGAAGGCGATGAAGTAGAAGCAGTCTTCGGACCGGACGGCCCCTACGACCTGAACTTCATTCGCGTCAATGCCCAGCAGCGCTACTACAGCAAACTGGCCGGCGTAGAAGAGCCGGAGCAGAAACGTAAGATCATCGGCGAAGAATTTATCCGTGTATTTGAAGAAGAAGCCAAGAAAATCGGCGCCGTGGATTTCCTGGTGCAGGGAACCATCTACCCCGATGTCGTGGAATCCGGTCTCGGCGGCGAGTCCGCAGTGATCAAATCCCACCACAACGTAGGCGGCCTGCCGGATTACGTAGATTTCAAAGAAATCATCGAGCCGCTGCGCGACCTGTTCAAAGACGAAGTCCGCAAAGTCGGTCTGGAGCTTGGCATCCCGGAGTACCTCGTATTCCGTCAGCCCTTCCCGGGCCCGGGCCTCGGTATCCGTATTATCGGTGAAGTAACAGAAGAAAAAGTAAAGATCGTGCAGGACGCAGATGCGATCTATCGCGAAGAAATCGCCAAGGCAGGTATTGATACCAGTATTAACCAGTATTTTGCCGCATTGACCAATATGCGCTCTGTCGGTGTTATGGGGGATGAGAGAACCTATGACTATGCGGTTGCCCTTCGCGCTGTGTGCACCATTGACTTCATGACTGCGGAGGCTGCAAATATCCCGTGGGATGTGCTGCAGAAGGTGATGAGCAGGATTATTAATGAGGTTAAGGGAGTTAACAGGGTATTTTATGATTTGACTTCGAAGCCGCCGGGAACGATCGAGTTTGAATAGAAGTCGA
>JAEDOO010000091.1 GCA_016301965.1 Lachnospiraceae bacterium
TGCGCTCGCTCCGAGCCTGTAGTCTCGGAGTCGTGCTCGTTAAAGTCGCGAGAAGTTTACACATATACCTCAGAGCCCGCCCTTTTGCTGCAGACTCCAATCTACTTTTTTGAGAGTGGTTATATTGTCTTTCTGTGTTTTGTTTTGGTTTTTCTATTGTTTTGCGTCTTTCTATTGTTTTGCTTCTTTGGATTTTTCAGCTTCTTTATTTGCTTCGTCTGCAGCCATTGATGGTGCAGGGTTTTCTGCTGTCTGAAGGTTTTCCTCTGATGCTGTTTCTGGTTTTTCTGATGCGGTATCAGGGTCTGCTGTTATTTCCGATACAGACGCAAGGACTTCTGTTTTCTTTTCTGCTGCCGTATCCGACTGCGTTGCAGAAATCTGTATTTCTGCTGCTTTCAGCTCTGCTTCCAGTTCTTTTTCAATGGATGCTTGCGGCATTGCTGAAGATACCTGTACTGTCTCTGCAGAGATTTCCATTGGTTCGGTATCTTTCTTCTGCCGGTCTGCTGTTTTTTCTGCTGCGGCAACAGGTTCCGTATCCTGTGTTTTCTTTTTCTTTCCTTTAAATCCCATCAGTGAGAAACCACTCAGGAAGATCAGCACCATTACGATATCCACAACAGCAATATAGGTCTTATTATCACCGATAAAGGAGGTGACTACAGACAATCCTGCCATGGACCAGAAATTGGCTACCATATGCCCAACGATGGGCACCAACACAGTCTGGGATTTCTCCATGCCAAAGCTGAGGAAAAGGCCCAGAATACTGGCATAGATGAATTGAATCATGTTGCCGTGGTAGATACCGAAGCAGATCGCGCTGATCACAATACCGGCTATCGGGCCCAGGTAATCCCGGATACGCATCTGCACAAGGCCTCGAAATACAAGCTCTTCTGCAATCGGAGCAATGATCACCGCTACTGTCAGCATCAGGATAGGACTCTGTCCTGTATAGATCTGTTCACCCAGCTGAGAGTAGCCCGGGAAAACATCATTCAGACCGCTTAAAAGGATCAGGTCATTGAGTACCTGGCTCAATCCCATGCCCATGAGGATCATACCGAGCACGATCTGGGGAGAAATTTTCCTTTCCGGTGCCTTATGATACTCATATTGTCCGGAAACTCTTCGCTTCTGATCCTGCTTGAGAAACAGTGTCAGGATCGGAATGGATACCAGACCACCCAGACCTGTGATCGCCATTACCTGCTGCATGGCAAGATCTGTCAGATCCTGCTGACTTCGAATGCCCAGTACGATCATACCGATAAACATCATGGCCATTGTAGCCACCACGCTGATCAGATTTGTGATTCCAAAATATGTCAGTACAGGATATGCGATTCGCCAAAGCTTTTTCAGCACGGATTCCTGAAGGGGATACTGCTCATTCTCAGCTTTTTCTTCCGCCTCACGTTTTTTCCTGCGTTTTTCTCTCTTCTTCAGCTTTTCCTGTTCTCTGGACATTTCCGTGACATCAATAGAACGGATCTCCACCTGCGGTTCCTCGCCGCCATTTTCTGCCAGGATTTCCAGTTCTTCCACGGAATCTGCCACATAAGTGACACCGGCTTTGATCAGTTCTTCCATGGAGCCGTAACCATACCCCACACCGATGCACTGAATACCACACTCATGGGCTCCGATAATGTCATAGGAACGGTCACCTACCATCACCACGTCCTGTCGGCTGGAAGTCATATCAAGACGTTTTAGCGCCTCTTCGATTACCTCCGCTTTGGTGGTACGTTTTTCATCCATTCCGGCACCCACGATTTCCCGAAAATATCCGGTAAGATGGAAATGTTCCAGAATCTGGCGCACAAACTGTTCCGGCTTGGACGATGCCACAGCCAGCACACAGCCCCGGTCTTTCAGAAAAGCCAGCAGCTCCTCTACACCTGGATACAGAGAATTCTCATACATACCGCTCTTGGTATAGCGTTCTCTGTAATACCGGACAGCTTCTGTCGCTTCCTCTTCCGTAAAACCGGCATAGGACATGAACTGATCCTTCAGCGGCGGTCCCACAAAACAACGAAGAGCCTCCGCATTCTCCTCCGGCTTTCCCATCTTTTCCAGCGCATACTGTACGCATGCTGTAATACCGGGAGCGGAATCGGTCAGGGTTCCATCCAGGTCAAATAAAATTACTTTCATAAAAATAGTCTCCTTGTGACAAGGCAGTTACATTTTGTCCGGTGCCGAGAAGCCCAGAAGATGGATAGATGTCTCCAGTACATCTCTGGTCAGTTCCAGCAGACGGATATAAGACTGTCTGCGCTGTGCATCCTCTTCACTCAAAATCTTTGTCTCATGATAAAAGTGATTGAATGCATTGGCAAGATCATAAATATAGGAACAGATTTTGTGCGGTGCTTTCTCTGCGAAAGCATTCTCTACAGTAGCATTAAAATTGGAAAGTGCCAGCATCATGGCCTTTTCACTCTCTCCTGCCGGCGCAAGGATCGTACCGGCCTTGGTATCCCCGCCATTCTCCACATAACGGCTCAGAATAGACTTGATACGCACAATCGTGTACAAAATATACGGTCCCGTATCGCCCTCAAAAGAGGTAAAGCGCTCTGTATCAAAGATATAATCCTTGGAAGCCTGGTTAGACAGATCGCCGTATTTGATGGCTGCCAGAGCCACCATCTGAGCGGTCTTATGTGCATCCGTCTCTTTGATACTGCGGTTGTCCACGATCTTCTTGTACATCTCCTCGGTGATATCGTTAAGCAAAGTCTCCAGACGCATAACACCGCCCTGTCTCGTCTTAAACGGCTTACCATCCTTACCATTCATGGTACCAAAGCCCAAAAACGTCAGCACCGTATCCTCATCCACCAGCTTTGTCTTTCTTGCACAGCGGAATACCTGCGTAAAATAGAGCGACTGGCGTTTGTCTACCACATAAATGATCTCATCCGGATGATAGCATTTCATACGATCCATGATCGTAGCCAGATCCGTCGTATTGTACAAAGATGCACCGTCCGATTTCAGGATCATACAGGGTGGGATCTCCTTGGTATCTGTCTCTTCTTTAACATCTACTACCAGCGCACCCTGATCCTCGTGAGCGTAACGCTCTTTCTTCATATATTCCACCATTCCTGGAATATACGGCTGAGCGTCAGATTCTTTTTTCCAGAGATCAAACTCAACATCCAGCTTCTGATAATTCTTCTTCAGATCATTGACAGAAACCGTCATGATATGGTTCCACAGCGCCTGATAGCCACGCTTACCCTGCTGCAGCAGGTGAGTCGCCTCCATAGCTTTCTCCTTGTACTCCGGATCCTCCTTGGACTTTGCACTGGCCTTCGGATAGATCTCCTCCAGCTCGCTGATGGTAAAAGGCGCTTCCTCAGGATATTCTCCCTCGAAACTGTCATCAAAATACACCAGATCCGGCTGTCTTTCCTTCAGCTCTGTGATGATCAATCCCATCTGCAGACCCCAGTCGCCCAGATGTACATCACCGATCATGGTATGTCCCATATAGCGGCCCATACGTTTGATGGACTCACCGATAACCGCAGAACGGAGATGTCCCACATGCAGCGGCTTGGCCACATTCGGTCCGCCGTAATCGATCATGATGGTCTTCGGCTCTTTCGCCCTCTCCACGCCAAAATATGCATCAGCCTGCATATCGTTCATATACTGAGCCAGAAATTCACCGCTGAGCTTCAGATTGATAAATCCGGGCATAACCGCCTGCACATCCGCAAAAACCGGACTTTCCTCAAAAAAAGGCAGTACCTGCTGCGCAATTGCAATCGGCGCCTTGTGATACGTCTTGGCTGCCGCCATAGCGCCATTACACTGAAATTCACACAGGTCAGGACGGTTGGATACCACAACCTTCGCAAAAGAAGTGTCCAGGCCAGCCTTTGTAAAAGCAGCCTCCGCCTCCTGATTCAAACGAGCTATGATTCTCTGCATAGTTCCTCCCACTTATAAAAAAATAATAATATCTTCATAATATATTCACGCTTTGTATCCCTTTCTCATGTATAATAAAAGTATCAGAGTGAACCCAAAAACATCATATACAGGAGAAACAAATGAACATTTTATTTTTCTTAACGCCCAAAAAGGACGTTGCCTTCGTACCCGAAAACTGCACCTTGCGCCAGGCACTGGAAAAGATGGAACACTACCGCTACACCGCCCTTCCCATTCTCAACGAACAGGGCATGTACGTCGGTACCCTCACGGAGGGCGACCTGCTTCGCTACATCAAAGGCCATGCTTCCCTGAATCTCAAAAGCGCCGAAGATGTCCGCATCAGCTCTCTGCCCAAACGCTGGTACTACAAGCCTGTCAACATTGGGTGTACGATGGAAGAGCTTGTAGAAGCCTCCATGCAGCAGAACTTTGTCCCGGTCATCGATGACAGCAAAGTCTTCATCGGTATTATCCGCCGCCGGCATATCATCGAACATTTCTATAACCAGCTAAAAAAGCTTCAGGAAAACTAAACTGTACATAAGACACAAAAGACAGGAAAGAGCCTCTGAAATCAGAGGTTCTTTTTTCCTGTTTAACGCTGCCGTATATTATACCATCTTCACCGGCAAAATAAAAGGTATTCGTATCGTTTTGTTTTCCGTCCACAGCTATATGACGGAAAAGATACAAAAAACTATTCCTGCTTGCCCATACGGGTCATCAACATTTTCTCACCGATCTCCGGAGAAAGGCCTTCATTCACAATATCATTGACCATCTCACAGATGGGAAGCTCCACATCGTATTTTTTCTTCAGCTGCATGGCCGCATCCAGAGCATAGATTCCCTCAACAACCATGCCGACCTCCTTTACAGCCTCATCGCGGCTCTTACCTTTACCCAAAAGCATACCTGCCGTCAGATTACGGCTGTGAAGACTGGTACAGGTAACGATCAGATCACCGATACCTGCCAGACCGTTAAAGGTCTCCGGCTTACACCCCATCAGCTCCCCGAGGGCCGACATCTCCTTCACACCGCGGGTGATCAGCGCCGCCGCCGTATTATCACCATAGCCGAGACCCCTGGCAATACCGGTACCCAGAGCAATGATATTCTTAAACGCACCGCAGATCTCCACACCATGAATGTCCGTATTCGTATACACACGGAACTTCGGATTCATAAAAATCTGCTGCACATACTGGGCCGCTTCCAGATCCGGGCAGGCAGAAACGATGGTGGTGGGCAGATCGATGGCCACCTCCTCCGCATGGGTAGGACCGGACAAGGCCACCAGCTTCACATTGTCCAGACCACCTTCTTTATTCAGCTCATCCCGGATGACCTCCGTCATGGTAAACAGCGTACTGGCCTCAATACCCTTGGCCACATCCACGATCACCTGACCGTCCTTCATATATTCCGCCGCCTGCTTCGCGGTAGAACGAACAAATACAGAAGGCACCGCAAACAGCAGGATATCCTTATCCGTACAGACCGCCTGTATCTCCTTTGTATATTTCAGTGCTTTCGGAATCACCATATCCTTCAGCTTCGGATGCACCCCCGTCGTACTCAGCTGATCGATCTCCTGAGGAAGCGCAGACCACACCTGCACCTCATGTCCCATATTGCAAAGCATTCTGGCCAGCGCCATACCCCAGGTACCGGCACCCAACACACCAATCTTAGCCATACGTAAATCCTCCCTGATTTGTCATCCCGAAGAACCCTTTGTCAACCAGTGGCCAGGATTCCTCATCTCATACATAAAATTAGTGTATCACACTTCCTGCAAACGTGCAATTTTAACAGACATTTGGAAACACAAAATAAAATCCTCAAGATTTTGGTGTATCTTCACAAATTTTCCACAAAAATCATGTTTACTTTTCCAACAGAAGCTCTTATGATTAAACCAATCAGACAAAGGAGGTACTAGAAATGCCTGCATTTTATGCTCACAAACGATTTGGCGCTCAGGTAGCAAAAGTATTACCCGCCGATCTCAGTACCATTGTCACTAAACATTACACAGCCTATGACATTGGTTTACAAGGACCGGATATCTATTTTTACTACCGGCCATGCTATATTAACCGTATAATCAAAACCGGTATCGGACTGCACCACGCTCCAGCCAGAGATTTTTTTGAAAATGCTTTGCGTGTCATGAAAAAAACACCCAGAGACAGTGCACAATACGCTTACCTGATGGGATTTATCGCCCACTATACTCTGGACAGTGAATGCCATGGCTACGTCAACCATTATATTGAAAAAAGCGGTGTGGCCCACCTGGAAATAGAGGAAGAATTTGAGAAAAAACTGCTGCGGCTGGATCAGAAAGATCCCCTGTCATACCCCTATGCAGAGAAGATCCCGACAGATATGCACACAGCCCATGCCATCAGCTGCTTCTTTTCCACAATTTCTGCCCATAAAACGCAGAGGGCATTAAAAGATATGGTTCTCGTCAAGCGATTGTTTACGGCCCCGCACCCGGCAAAGCAGAAAGTGCTCAACGGCCTTATGCATCTTTCACGTCAGCATAAGCTCTACAAAGGACTGATGAACCAGCAAATTGATAATCCGGCCTGTCAGGAGAGCAACGATGTTTTGCTCAAGAAGCTGTACACCTCCGTGCCGACGGCGGTAAAGCTGATCCAGGCCTTTGACCGGTCGCTGTTGACGGATGCAGAGCTGCCGGAGAGATTTGACCGGAATTTTGAGTAAATTGATAGCATACGAAATATGAGGAAATGATGAATGAAACGAGTATTAAGACAATTGTTAATTCCGGGTATGTTGGCATTGACGCTGCTGCTTTCTCCTTGTCAGGTGTTTGCTGCAGGGAATGATGGTCAGACGGTGCAAAGTATGGATTCGTCGGAAGGAAACGTTTCAGCAGTGACGGATGATTCCATTGGAAATTCATCGAATGCTGATGAAGCTGCGCCCCAGACAACGATCGGCGCTGCCGGTTCGGACATTGAGACAGTCCCGGCAGATGATGTGCCGATTCAGCAGGCGCCTTCCAGTAAGAACAGTAACGATGCCATGATGGCGCTTCTGGAGTTTGTGGTGCTGTGGTCGGTGATCTATATGGTGATCAAACTGGTGAGGAAGAAACTGGAGAAGGACAGGCCGTTTAAATAGCCTGTCCTTTTACTTTTTTCAGAAAGCCCTGGCAGCCCTCTACTACCTGACGGTAGGTGGTCTCGAAATCTCCGGTATACCAGGGATCGGCGATCTCGCCGGGATGATCGGTGAAATCCAGGAGCATGTACACCTTGTGTTCGGGATCGTCGGGGATGATGCGTTTCAGATTTCTCAGATTCATGCGGTCCATGACGATCAGGTAATCATATTTCTGATAATCTGCCCGGGTGATCTGGCGGGCATGGTGGCCGTCGCAGGAAATACCGTGTTCGGCAAGCTTTCTCCTGGCCGGCGGATAGACCGGATTGCCGATTTCCTCTGTGCTGGTGGCCGCGGAGGCGATGTGGAAATCGGCGGTTTGGTGTGTTTTGGTGACCATGTCTTTTAAGATGTATTCGGACATGGGGCTGCGGCAGATGTTGCCGTGGCAGA
>JAEDOO010000092.1 GCA_016301965.1 Lachnospiraceae bacterium
ATTGTACCACGAAGATGCGTCTAACTTGTAAAACTTAAAATCAAAATATCCACAATCTGTCTATTTTTCCTATCTGAGCAAAAATAGACATTTTCAATACATACATTCATCAAAAACAACTTTATAAAAAAAGAACCCTGCAAATCTCTGCACAGTTCTTTATTTTTTGTATACACCGCGTTTCCATTTGCACAATCACTATTCCTTAATAGCGAAAATCATTTTTGATTATTTTCAGCTGCAGCAGTTAAAATCCTGCACCAGATACTGATATTCCGGATGTTTATAAAACCATTTGACCGCATAGCTGCAGGAAAGATAGGCTTTGAGACGGCGCTCCCGCAGATAATCCGCCAGCGCATGCATCAGCTGATCGCCAATACCCTGTCCACGGCAGCTGGGAGATACATAAGTGTGCGTAACCTCGATCAAACCCTCTGCTGCTGTTTCAAAATTCACTTCACCCAGAATAAGGTCTGCGTTTTCCTCTCTGCATTGAATGCTGTTTTTCTCATAGATGAATTTCATGATTTTTCCTGCTTTCTTTTGGATTTTTTCATGTTTTCTACTGTGTTTTGCCCAATTTGCGCTTGTCTCTGGATTCTGTTTGGATGTTTTTTCTGCGTTTTCGCTGATTATTCCCAATTCACACTTGCTTTGGCTTCTTTTTGGATATTTTTCTGCATTTTCGCTGATTGCACCCAATCCACACTTGTTTCTGGCTTCTTTTTGGATGTTTTTTCTGCACTCTCGCTGGTTACGCCCAATCCACGCATGCTTCTCGCTTCTTTTTGGATGTATTTCTGCACTCTCGCTGATTTTGCCCAATTCACGCATGCTTCTGACTTCTGTTTGGATGTTTTTTTCTGCGTTTTCGCTGATTACATCCAATCCACACTTGCTTTTGTCTTCTTTTTAAGTGTTTTCTGCGTTTTCACGGATTTTGTTCAATTTTCATATCTTCCGGGATAATTATATTGTGTAATAAAAGTTTAGCACGATTTCAGTTATTGCAGTTTCTTCCTACGCCAGGATGGCCATCAGCAAGGTTCCTGCTACCATCAGTCCCAGGCCCGCAGCAGATCTTTTTTTCAGCTTCTCGCCAAAGAATATGTAGGAAAAGGCGATGGTCACCACAATACTCAGCTTATCGATGGGCACTACCACGCTGACTACGCCATTCTGGATCGCATAGTAGTAACACAGCCAGGAAGCGCCGGTGGCCAAGCCCGACAGATTGATAAACAGAAGCTCCCGTCGGTCAATGCTCTTTACCTGGGTCTGTTTGCCTCTGGCGAAAACAATGATCCAGGCCATCACCAGCACCACACAGGTACGAATGGCTGTCCCCAGATTGGATTCTACGCCGGAAATACCTACCTTGGCAAGTATGGAAGTCAGCGCCGCAAACACGGCAGACAATACCGCATAAATGTACCAGCCTTTTTTCTGCTCCGTAGAAGAAGTATCTTTTTTCTCGATCATCAGGAATACGCCGATACCGATCAGCGCCACGCCCACCAGCTTCACCGCCAGATGATTGGTCTCCTGAAAAATCACGATGGCCAGAAGCACCGTAAGAATCGTACTGGATTTATCGATGGGTACCACTTTGTTAATGTCTGCCATGGACAAAGCTTTAAAATAGCAGATCCAGGACATGCCGGTGGCCAGACCGGAGAGGATCAGAAACAGAAAGGACTTGGGTTCGATCTGGGAGATCGTACCAGCGGATCCCACCACAAACACCATGATCCAGGAAAAGATCAGCACCATTACTGTGCGCACCGCCGTTGCCACATCAGAATCCGTATGTTTGATTCCGCATTTTGCCAGAATAGCCGTCAAGCCGGCAAATATAGATGATAATACAGCCATTAGAAGCCACATAATATGTCTCCTTTTTCGTAAACCATTTTCTTCCATTATAGTTTACTGAGAAAAATTGTCAATCAGGCATTCCTCCCACCATTTTCCACAACGTAAATGGGTCATCCCCAAAGGGATGACCCTCACTTCCCATATTATCAATCTTTCATTCCAAACTTCTTCGCAATCATCTCATAATGCGGCATCTCCACGTGATATTTTCTCCCCATTCTCACCGGTTCAAACACCAGGCCGTCAATCTCCGAATCCTTCCCGGCCCAGATATCCCTCTGCATGGAAGTCGAAGCATTGGCATCCAGCCCATCCAGAATATCCAGATTCGTCTGCACGATGTCGATATCAAAGGGAATACCCATAGCCACTGCCAGCGCATCGATCTCCCGCATACAATCCGCAAAAAGCTGACGCTCTTCTCCTTCTTTCTGAAAGACTCCGGCACTGGCATCAAAATACAGGCCGCAGGCCGCCATAGGCGCCACATAGGCATACTTCTTGAAAGTATCTCTTTTCACATAATCCGTAAGCAGCGGTGTGATTCCCGCATCCCGCAGATCACTCTCGATAGTCTTCAGTTCCGAACGATAATCTTTGCTGTCCCTGACGCCAAAAACCACCCGGAAAATATCCCCTTTTTGCCAGATCCGTCCTGGTTCCTTAATTTCCGCCGCAATATAGATACAACCATCCAGAACAAGGCTGTTCGGAATCTCTTTCTGCAGCGCACTACCCGTTCCGTAAATATTCAGAATCGGCAGGATAATCGTATGCTTGTCCGCATGTTTCTGAAGAAAAGGAACCACAGAATCCAGAGAATATCCTTTGACACACACAAAGATCACATCCGGGATCTCTGTATATTCCGCTTCTGTCATGGCCCGCACCGCAGCCGTAAAGGTTCCCCGATGGGGCGTATCTACAGTCAGTCCTTCCTCCTGCATGGCTTTTAGATGTTTCCCTCTGGCAATCACGGTTACATCCTTTTTTGCGTCCGTCAGATATGCGGCCAGACTGCCTCCGCAGCCGCCGGCTCCAATGATACAGTACTTCATATTCTTCCCTCTCCTGTCTATATTCTTCTAAATCGTTGTCTCGATCTCCCGTTTTGCCGCCAGCACATCTTTGGCCAACGCTGCGATCCGGTCATTGTCCATCCGTCCTATCGGTGCGGAAATACTGAAGGCGTATTCCGAAGGACAGCCGGGAATATCCAGAGAAGCCGCGATACAGCGCACGCCAACCTCATTTTCTTCATTATCCAGAGCGTATCCTCTGCCCCTGACCTCATCCAGCTCATGCAGAAAGTCAGCATAATCCGTGATCGTATAGGGCGTCACCCGCACGATCTGACTCTCCTGCCACAGCCGTGCCACATTTTTTTCTTCCATGGTTGCGGCAATAGCCTTTCCCACCCCGGAACGATAGACGGGAATCCGGCTTCCGATCTGAGATACCATGTGGAATGCGTTTCTGGTGGATTCTACTTTATCGACATATACCACCTCGGCCCCTTCCCTTTTCACAAAATGAACCGTTTCCCCCGAGCTCTCCATAAGTTTTCTCAGGCAGGGCCTTACCCTGGCAATAATATCCATACGGCTGATCACCTGGCTGGACAGATGTACGATCTTATAGGAAAGCTCATACCGGCTGTCCTCCTCTCTTTGCCGCACATATCCCATATACTGCAGCGATGTGAGGATACGGTGGGCTGTACTTTTATTTAATTCCAGCGCATCCGCCACTTCCATCAGATTGCTGGCTCCATGCTCTGCCAGATATTCCATTGCGCCAAACAACCGTCCTGCAACCTGGATAGGATTTTTGTTCTGTTCTGCCATTTTCATTCCTCATTTCGTCCATTTTTTGTCTGGGTCAATTGGCGGAAGGTTTTTCCATTCCACAATACGGAACTATAATAGCACAGCCCTCCTTTTATGGCAAGGGCGAGATATGCCCATAAAATCCGGATTTTTTATTTTAAAATATGTATTGACTTTTTTCTTCAGGAGATTATAATGTAGATAAATCCATATTATGAAACTAAGTTCCATAATATAAAACTCATTAAAGAGGCCACTCATGAACAAAGTATTGGAAAGTTTAAAAGAAATCGGTATTGTACCCGTAGTTGTGCTTGATGACGCCAAAGACGCTGCGCCGCTGGCCGAAGCATTGATCGAAGGCGGTCTTCCCTGTGCAGAAGTTACCTTCCGTACCGCTGCCGCAGAAGAATCCATCCGGATCATGGCAGAGAAATATCCTGAAATGCTGGTTGGCGCCGGTACTGTTCTGACCATCGATCAGGTAAACCGCGCTGTTAAAGCCGGAGCCAAATTCATCGTCAGCCCCGGTCTGAATCCGCAGGTGGTACAGTACTGTCAGAATATCGGTGTGCCCATCACCCCCGGCATCCAGACACCCACTGAGATCGAGCAGGCTCTTAGCCTTGGTCTTGACGTAGTCAAATTCTTCCCGGCAGAGCCGGCAGGCGGCCTGAAGATGATCAAAGCCATCGCCGCTCCCTATACCACCCTCACCTTTATGCCCACCGGCGGCATCAACGCACAGAATGTTAAAGAATATCTGGCTTACAATCGTATCCTTGCCTGCGGCGGCAGCTGGATGGTGAAAAACGATCTGGTCAAAGCCGGTGATTTTGACAAGATTAAAGAGATGACCAGAGAAGCCGCAGCCATCGTTAAAGAAATCCGCGGTTAACCGGCATACAAAAAAATATGCCCCGATCATTCCATAAGTATTCAGGAGGAATTTGTTATGAATCTCAATTTAAAACCTGCAAATGAATGTACTTTTGACGCTGTATCCCTGGGAGAAGTCATGCTGAGGCTGGATCCCGGCGAAGGACGTATCCGTACAGCCCGCAGCTTCCGCGCCTGGGAAGGCGGCGGCGAATACAATGTAGTCCGCGGTCTGCGCCGCTGCTTCGGCATGAAAACTGCCGTACTCACCGCTTTTGCCGACAACGAAGTAGGCAAGCTCATGGAAGACTTTATCCTGCAGGGCGGTGTGGACACCTCTCTGATCCACTGGATGCCCACAGACGGTATCGGCCGTGTATGCAGAAACGGTCTGAACTTTACAGAAAGAGGCTTTGGTATCCGTGGCGCTGTGGGCTGCTCTGACCGTGCCAATACAGCCATCTCCAAAGCTACCCCGGCGGATTTTGATTTTGATTATATTTTCGGTGAGCTGGGCGTACGTTGGTTCCACACCGGCGGTATCTACGCAGCTCTTTCTGAGCAGTCCTGTGAGACCGTAATTGAAGCTATCAAAACAGCGAAAAAATATGGCACTGTGGTTTCTTACGATCTGAATTACCGTCCTTCCATGTGGAGCGCCATCGGCGGCCAGGCAAAGGCACAGGAAGTAAACAAAGAAATTGCTAAATATGTGGATGTCATGATCGGAAACGAAGAAGATTTCACCGCCTGCCTTGGATTTGAAATTGAAGGAAATGACGCTAATCTGAAAGAACTGAATCTTGACGGATACAAAAAAATGATCAACACTGCCGCAGAGACCTATCCGAATTTTAAAGTAGTGGCCACCACTCTGCGTACCGTAAAAACAGCTACTGTCAACGACTGGAGCGCTATCTGCTGGGCCGACGGTGAGATCTACAAAGCCATGGACTTCAAGGGTCTTGAAATCATGGACCGTGTGGGCGGCGGAGATTCCTTTGCTTCCGGTCTGATCTACGGACTTATGTCCACCGGTGATCCTGCACAGGCGGTTAACTACGGTGCAGCTCACGGCGCACTGGCAATGACCACCCCCGGAGACACCACTATGGCAAGCAAAAAAGAAGTGGAAAATATTATGGCCGGCGGCGGTGCCCGTGTAAAACGCTGATACGTTTTTACAACTTTTACTCCTCCTACTGTTCCTTCACCGGGCAGCGAACTTCTGCGACGAATGCATGGCAGATGCTGTCCGGTAGGGGATCCAACTGTCGGAGTCCTGAAACTACCAAAAAATGTCTTTCCTATAAAGTGAAAAAAGGCAGGGGGAATTTTCCTCTGTCTTTTTTCTTTATCCAACTTATATTTCCTGATCTGACCGGCAAATTTTTCGGGCCCCGCCGGCAGCTTTACCGGCAGAGCCCGTGTCATTATTGCTTCTTTACCGGATAGCAGACCTCGGTCACAAATTCATCGGGATTATTCGTCTCGTGAGGACTCACGTGATAAATATTGAACGCCGGTCCGTCGAATTCATACCCGTTGTCCGTCACCCAGCTCGCCACTGCGGCCATAATATCGTTCATCTGATCGTAAGAACCTTTGCATACGGCAGAAGCTACCGTAACCTCCGGCAATGTCTTAAATTTTACATGTTCCGTGTCTGGGTATTTTCCCTTCACCGTCTTTTGCGCTTCCACATCCACGTCGGCTTCCCGATATTCCTTATCATGAAATACCACACAACAATAACAGGGATCGTCCGGCACCAGCTTAAGGGGCGCAGTTTCACTGACCAGCACGCTCCAGAGCATGCCTTCCTGATCATAACTGGGCAAATGCATCCGCAAAGTAGCCGCATACCGTTCAGGGAATGTCTTCAGACTTACATCGTATTTCATTATTTCATCATCCTTTCTCAGCCTTTCCAGGGCTGTGTCCAGAAGCCGTAAACGATACTCTGTCTGTCCGGCGAGCTCCAAAAGCTCCGCTTTTCTGACCCTCAGCTGCTGTTCCAGCATTTCTCTGTCTCCACCATAGGCCATTATTTCCCGGATAGCTGAGAGGCCAAATCCCATCTCCTTCAGCGACGCTATCTTTGCCACAATGGGCAGCTGACTCTCTCCGTAATATCGGTATCCCGTATCCGGATCTACCTTTATGGGACTGAGCAGGCCTATCTCATCGTAATGCCGAAGCATACGTATACTGACTCTGGACAATTTTGAAAAATCTCCTATTTTTAACATGATTTCCTCCAGATCTGTTGGTTTTTCGAGCTCAAGAGTATTGTAAAGCCTGCCATTGTGGGAGAGTCAAGAGGGATTTCAGTGAAAAACGGCGGGTTTTTCACCGCCGTTTCTTTACTCCATTGCCTCATAAAACTTCTTCAATTTCTCCGCCAGCTGCGGATCCCGTTCTTTCAGCTGCAGGTACCATTCCTTTTGCAGCTGCCGCATGTGTGCGTATTCCTCCGGGTTTCTCTGTTTCATGCGCATGCGCAGCAGATGGCGGTGTTCGATCAGACGCTCGATCACATGGGGATCGATCTCCTGCAGATATTTTTCTGCCTGAGCCTTTCTCTGTTCAATACGCTCCTCCAGCCGTTTTGCCTGCTCCGGCGTAATGATGCCTTTCTGACTCATCTGTTCCAGTCTGAGTTCCAGATGCTCCATCAGCTCATCCTCATCCACAGGACTCAAACTGCCCCAATGGGTATGCAGATGTTTATCTTCCAGAATCTCTGGCTGTTTCACCAGTTCATCGGCAGCCTCCTCGGCAAATTTCTGCAGATAGGCTTCCGCTTCCGCGCCGAAGGCCCACTCAAACTCCGCCAGAGCCAGGTCTGTCTCCGGAAATGCGAAAGGTAACGTGTTCAATGCAGGATTTTTATCCACCAGCGTATAGGGTTTCTCGAT
>JAEDOO010000093.1 GCA_016301965.1 Lachnospiraceae bacterium
GGAGGTGCCATATGTACGCAATTATTGCAACAGGTGGTAAACAGTACAAAGTAGCTGAAGGCGATATTATCAAAGTTGAGAAACTGGGCGCTGAGGCTGGCGAGACAGTTACATTTGATCAGGTTCTGGCTGTAAGCAATGAAGGGCTGAAAGTCGGTAACGACGTTGCAGGTGCAACCGTAACTGCATCCGTACTTGGTAACGGTAAAGCTAAAAAAGTTATCGTGTATAAGTATAAGAGAAAAACCGGTTATCACAAGAAAAACGGACACAGACAGCAGTTTACTGCCGTTAAGATCGAAAAGATCAACGCTTAATCCGTTATATGATTCATATCCGGATAGCAACAAGACATTCTCAGTGCATACAGGTCGAGACAAGAGGGCATGCTGAATATGCCGAGGAGGGACAGGACATTATCTGTGCTGCCGTATCCGTATTGATGGTCAATACAGCGAATTCCCTGGAGCAGCTTACAGACGATGGGTTTACCTGTGAAGAAGGTGACGGCTATATAGCCATCGCCATTGAACAGGAAGCGTCGGACGCAGCCATTCTTCTGATGAATTCCCTTCGGCTCGGACTGGAAAGCATACGGGAAACATACGGAGATGCTTATTTAGACATTGTGACCAAGGAGGTATAAGATTATGATGAACATGAATCTTCAGATCTTCGCTCATAAAAAAGGTGTTGGTTCTACAAAGAACGGCCGTGATTCCGAGTCCAAGAGACTGGGTGCGAAGAGAGCAGACGGACAGTTTGTAAAAGCTGGTAATATTCTGTACAGACAGCGCGGAACAAAGATTCATCCGGGCGTAAACGTTGGTAAGGGTAAAGATGATACTTTATTCGCACTGACAGACGGAATCGTTAGATTCCAGAGAAAAGGCAGAGATAAGAAACAGGTTTCTATCGTGCCGGTAACTGCAGAGTAATTCACGACAAGGCTTCAAATCATATCCTGGTTTGAAGCCTTTTTATCAAGTAAGAAAAATAAATGAGGTAATCTATGTTTGCAGACAGAGCAACGATTATGATCAGATCCGGCAAGGGTGGAGATGGTCACGTCAGCTTTCGAAGAGAACTGTATGTTCCTAACGGCGGTCCCGACGGCGGAGACGGCGGCCGTGGCGGAGATGTGATCTTTGAGGTTGATCTCGGTCTGAATACCCTTTCGGAATACAGACACAAAAGAAAATACGCAGCCCAGGATGGCCAGGAGGGCGGCAAAAGACGCTGCCACGGTTCTGACGGTGCTGACTGCATTTTAAAAGTCCCCGAAGGAACAGTAATTTACGAAAACAGCACGGGCAAAGTCATTGCTGACATGTCCGGTGATAATAAAAGACAGGTCATTTTAACCGGCGGCCGCGGCGGAAAAGGCAATATGCATTATGCCACAGCCACCATGCAGGTGCCGAAGTATGCCCAGGCAGGACAGCCGGCCAAGGAGCTGGAGGTTCGTCTGGAACTTAAAGTGATCGCGGACGTAGGTCTTGTAGGATTCCCAAATGTAGGAAAATCCACCTTCCTTTCCCGGGTAACCAATGCCCGTCCGAAGATCGCCAATTATCATTTTACGACCCTGAATCCCAATCTGGGTGTTGTGGATCTGGACGGCGGCGGATTCGTTATCGCGGATATTCCCGGCCTGATCGAAGGTGCTTCAGAAGGACTTGGCCTCGGACATCAGTTTCTTCGCCATATCGAGCGTACCCGCGTCCTTGTTCATATTGTGGATGCAGCCGGTGTGGAAGGCCGTGATCCGGCAGACGATATTGAAAAGATCAATGCGGAGCTTCGGGCATACAATCCCGAGATTGCCGATCGCCCCCAGGTGATCGCTGCTAATAAGATCGATGCGATTTATGTAGAAGATGGTGCTGAGAACCCTGTAGACCGCTTAAAACGTGTTTTTGAGCCCAAGGGAATTGAAGTACTCCCTATCTCAGCTGTAACTGGCGAGGGCGTCAAGCAGCTGTTATACAAGATCAGAGAGCTGTTAAACAGCTGCCCGAAAGAGCCCATCGTCTTTGCGCAGGAATTTTTCCCCGAGGACGCGCTGCTTACCGAGTCTCTGCCTTATACGGTGGAACGCGTGGAAGAGAGCGACGGTCCTGTATTTGTGGTTGAGGGTCCGAAAATCGAAAAAATGCTTGGATATACCAATCTGGATTCCGAGAAAGGCTTTGCCTTTTTCCAGCGTTTTCTGAAAGAAAGCGGTATTTTGAAAGATCTGGAGGATCAGGGCATTGAAGAGGGCGATACCGTTCGTATGTACGGCCTCGAATTTGACTATTACAAATAAAAAATACAGAATGAAAGAACATCTTTCATAACTATGGTATGCCGCCGGCTTTAAGGCGGCGGAATGGAGATTACTATGACAAGCAAGCAGAGAGCATATTTAAAAGGTCTGGCCATGACAATGGATCCTATCTTTCAGATGGGAAAGGCCAGCCTGACTCCTGAAAATACAAAAGCCATCGATGAGGCACTGGCGGCCAGAGAGCTGATCAAAATCAGTGTACTGCAGAACTGTCTTGATGATCCGAAAGAGATCGCTGCAGTTCTGGCTGAACGTACTCATGCCCAGGTGGTGCAGGTGATCGGGAAAAAGATCGTCCTGTACCGTGAAGGAAAAGACGACAAAAAGAAAATCGTTCTTCCCTGAGAGGTAAACACAGATCATGAGCACCAGAAAAAAAATCGGGATCATGGGCGGCACCTTTGATCCGATCCATATCGGGCATCTGCTGATCGCAGAACAGGCCTTCCAGCAGTTTGCTCTGGATAAGGTGTTATTTATGCCCGCAGGTAATCCGCCCCATAAGAAAAACCGGGAAGGAAGAGCTACAAATGAACAGAGGATGGAAATGGTACGCATGGCCATTGAAAACAATCCTCATTTTGAACTCTCTCTGATGGAAATGAATGAGTCGAATGAGTCCGGTTATTCCTACACCTATATTACGCTGGAAAAGCTCAAAGAAAGGCATCCTGACACAGAGTATTATTTTATCATCGGTGCGGATTCTTTGTATGATTTCAAAAGCTGGGCCATGCCGGAACGCATCTGTGCCTGTGCCACGATCCTTGTGGCTACCCGCAATCATACAGATGAAAAGCTTCTGGATTACGAGCTTAAGATGAACAGCAGCTGGTTTAAAGGACGCTTTGAAAAGCTTTTGATCGACAATATAGATATCTCTTCTCAGCAGCTGCGCAAATGGATCCGGGAAGGCAAATCGGTTCGATATTATATACCGGACAGTGTGATTGCTTATATCAGTGATCAACAGATCTACAGAACAAAAGAGTAAAGGAGATGAAGGGTTTGGCTGAATACGACTTTGAGTCTCTTCAGAAAAAACTGAAAAAAGAACTGGACAACGGACGATTTCAGCACACACTGGGAGTCATGTATACCGCCGCAGCGCTGGCAATGGCTCATGATGCGGACATTGTCAAAGCACAAGTCGCAGGACTGATGCACGACTGTGCAAAATGTCTGCCCGGAAAGAAAAAACTCAAGCTATGTGCCCAGAAACATATGCCGATCAGCGACTATGAGCAGAAAAATACATTCATGCTCCATGCCCGTCTCGGCGCAGTACTGGCCAGAGATGAATACGGGATACAGGATCCGGAGGTTTTAAGTGCCATTGAGTGGCATACTACGGGAAAGCCGGAAATGACAACGCTGGAAAAGATTATTTTTATCGCAGATTATATCGAACCGGGACGGTGCAAAGCTGCAGATCTGCCCGAAGTGCGAAAACTTGCCTTTGAGGATCTTGACCGCTGTATGTATGTGATCTGTCGAGATACTCTTGCGTATTTAAACGACAGAGGCGCAGAAATCGACGATATGACACAGAAAGCGTGTGATTACTATAAAACTTTATACGAAGATAGACAATAATGTTCCTGACTGGCCGGATCGTATACCGAAAAGCTGAAAAGGACATACTGCAAGGAGGTACACAGAATGCAGAATACATCCAAAGAAATGACAAAGCTGGCAGTAACAGCATTGGAAGATAAAAAAGCTGAGAATATCAAAATCATTAATATCGAAACGGTATCTTCTCTGGCTGATTATTTCATCATTGCCGGCGGTTCCAACCGCAACCAGGTTCAGGCCATGTGTGACAATGTGGAAGAGATACTTGGCCGTGCCGGTTATACGCAGTGCAAAATCGAAGGATACGAGAGTGCCAACTGGATCCTTCTGGATTACGGCGATCTGGTCATTCATCTGTTCGATGAAGAGAATCGTCTGTTCTATGATCTGGAGAGGATCTGGAGAGACGGCAAGACAGTCTCTGTCGAAGAACTGTAAAAAATATAAGATGCGTAATACAAAAGCAGGCATCTTTCCACCCAAAGAAAGGGTAGGAGAGATGCCTGCTTTTGTAATTCAGCGCATAAACCGAAACACACCGATCACTTTACCAAGGATCTGCAGTTCCCCATATACGATGATGGGTTCCATATAATCATTCTCCGGCTGCAGACGGAAATATCCGTTCTCTTTATAGTATGTCTTTACCGTAGCGCCATCATCGATCAAAGCTACTACCTTATCCCCGTCTTTGGCATAGGAACGTTTTTCCACCAGAACATAATCCCCATCCAGAATACCGGCATTGATCATGCTTTCGCCCTTTACGCGCAGCATAAACGTCTCTGTATTAGGCATATACTCTGCCGGAACAGGAAAGTAGTTCTCAATATTTTGCACGGCCAGAATCGGCTCTCCGGCGGCCACCCGGCCTACCATGGGTACATTTACCACTTCACGACGAGAGAGATTGAAAGAATCGTCGGTGATCTCAATAGCTCTCGGTTTTGTTGGATCACGGTGGATATAACCATTTCTCTCCAGTGATTCAAGATGGGCATGAACAGAGGAGGTGGACTTCAGATGAACCGCTTCGCATATATCGCGCACTGACGGAGGAAAGCCTCTGTTTAAGATCTCACTCTTGATAAAATCCAGAATTTCCTGCTGCTTAGGGGTGATTTTTCCGTTTGCCATAAGTCGACTCCTGTTATCCTTTATAATCTTTATTTTAACGGTCTATGTGGGTACAATGTTTGCCGTATGTTATACATGTTCATCATATTTACTGCTGAGTTGACACGTTTATCATATTTGTCATCGAACATTGTGTTCGATTCAATCGTAACATACCACAATGGGCATTGCAAGAAAAAAATCGAAACTCCAAAAAACAGAAGAGGGCAACAAGGATAGATGCTGCTCTTTATTACTCTGACATTACAAATATTACAAAAATATAACAAAATTATCTAAAAAATTATTGACAAACATATGTTCGATTATTATAATAACAGCATAGAACAAATGTTCGATGCACGCAGGAGGTAATCATATGAGCAAGATCGTATACATTCACAGAAAACGTCGCACATCCGTAAAGAAACTGGTTCTTCTGGCAGCTGTTCTGCTGGCTTTTATCTGCCTTATGACTGCCGTGATCGGACAGCGCACAGTTAAGGCGACAGCGCCGGATGCCTACAAATATTACACACACCTGGTCGTAGAAGAGGGCGACAGTCTCTGGGATATAGCCGGACGCTATATGGGTCGTGAGTATAAAGACCGCGAGGATTATATCAAAGAGGTGTGCGCCATTAATCACTTAGAGACCCCTCGGATCTACACAGGAACCACGCTGGTGGTGCCATATTATGACACCGCGATGAAATAGTACCGTATCATGTTCATAAGACAGCATGATGACATAGATTGATTCCCCAAGATCGTACGCAAGCTGTGTCAAACGCCACTTGATTACAAAAGCAGCTTGCCGTACGATCCATTTTTATGTTGAAATGGTCGGGAAATGGTCCAGACAGAGCATCAACATTCTGTATCTTCATCCTTCACAACTTAAAATGTAGTTTGACAAATTTAGAAAAGACTGATAATATTGTAACGGATAGGACAGCGGTACCTAAAAACACAATTACCGCACATGAAATGCAGGAGAATGAAGAAGAAATGACAAGTAAAGAAATTCAGGTAAAAAATTTATCATCAAAGGGAGACCATTTGCCTTCACATCTGGTTCAGCTGGCCTGCCGGTTCGACAGTTCCATCGAAGTAATTACAGAAGGCCGTCGATTAAACGCCAAAAGTCTGATGGGAATTCTATCTTTTCCTTTCACCGAGAATATGGTAATTACCGTAGTAGCCAACGGCGCTGACGAAGAAGTTGCTGTAGAGGCTATTGATACATACTTACACTAAGCAAAGATGTTTTGAGAGATTTCCGGTTATCGGAGATCTCTTTTTTGTTTACAATAAATAAAGGGAGGCCTTGTAGCGACAACAGATCTATGGTATAATCTATTCGCCAAACACGAGTTTTTCGAATAGATATAAGTGAAAATAAGGCTCTGAAAGGACAAATAACACCATGGCTCAAAGAAAAACCTACCATGATCAGACTGACGAAGAAAACATTTTAAAGCTGCGTGAAGTTTTAAAAACTCTTCCGCATTTTGCCCGGGATTATTTCCGGGCTATCGATTCCACCACAACCACACGCACCAGGATTTCTTATGCATATGATATCCGGCTTTTCTTTCAATTTCTGGTGACACAGAATCCGTCTCTGGAAGGTATGCCTGTTCCGGAGCTCCCTATTGAGATTCTTGATGAAGTCAAGGCTCTGGACATCGAGGAATACATGGAATATCTCAAACTATATGAGGATCATGAGGAAAACCATATAACTAACGGCGAACGTGGTCTAAAACGCAAAATATCGGCTCTGAGGAGCTTCTATGCCTATTATTACCGTAAAGAAATGATCCACACGAATCCAACGGTGCTGATCGACATGCCGAAGATTCATGACAAGGCCATTATCCGGCTGGATCCGGATGAGGTGGCCTCACTGCTGGATTATGTGGAATCCTGCGGAAATAATCTTACCGGCCAGCAGAAAGCCTATTATGAAAAAACAAAGGAACGTGACCTGGCCATAGTAACGCTGTTCCTTGGCACAGGTATTCGTGTATCCGAATGTGTCGGGCTGGACATTGAGGACGTAGACTTTAAAAATAACGCCGTCAAAGTCACCAGAAAAGGCGGAAACGAGATGTACGTATATTTTGGCGAAGAAGTTGAAAAGGCACTTAAATCCTATCTGATCGTGCGTGAAGGCATTACGCCCATGGCAGGTCACGAGCATGCTCTCTTCTATTCCACACAGCGTCGGAGAATCAGCGTTAAGGCTGTAGAAAATCTGGTGAAGAAATATACCTCTGCCATTACAACCACAAAAAAAATCACACCACATAAGCTCAGAAGTACCTATGGTACCTCTCTTTACCAGGAAACCGGAGACATATATCTGGTGGCGGACGTCCTTGGACACAAGGATGTAAATACGACCCGGAAACATTATGCGGCTATGGATGAT
>JAEDOO010000094.1 GCA_016301965.1 Lachnospiraceae bacterium
CCAAAAAACAGCCGCGTGTGGGCATATGTCTCCTATATCCCCTATACATTTTCAGCGA
Organism: Lachnospiraceae bacterium; assembly: GCA_016301965.1. GTDB lineage: Bacteria > Bacillota > Clostridia > Lachnospirales > Lachnospiraceae > UBA11957. The sequence goes on from JAEDOO010000094.1 coordinate 59, forward strand.
CTTTTCGAGCACGCAGGCCGAGACCATAGGCTCGGCGCGCGCGCAGGCGGAGCGTAAAATGTATAGGGGATATAGGAGACATATGCCCACACGCGGCGTCACTCCTAATTCAATTTTATCTTTTCGACATTAAAATCCCAGCGGTTCCCCACAAAGCACCACAATAATCCGTCCCTTCACCCTGGACATCCGCGTAATCATGATCTGGTCACAGATACAATCCGGGCTCAGACAATCCGCACAAACACCCGTCTGCGCACAAGGTGTCTTTGCTCCCACACGCACCGCATTCGGCGGACAGGCCTGAGAACGAATTCTCTTCACAGCCGCTTCCACATCCTCACACATCTTATTCATAGAAGCCAGCACGATCACATTCTTCGGACCATACGCCAGACAAGCCACACGGTTAGAAGCGCCGTCAATATTCACCAGCATACCCTCTTTGGTAAAAGCATTGGTACTCATCAGATGGAAATCCGCACAAACCATTTTGCCGTAAATAGCTCTGGATTCCTCCGGTGTCTTAGCCGCATGGCGATCAATGACTTCATACTCTCCGCTCTTTACTGCATCGATCACACCGGCTTCCACCATACTCTCAGAACCGCCCCAGGTTACGGAAGATCCCTTCGGCATCAGCTCCAGCACCTTTTTACCGGCTTCTTCCTTTGTGGCGCAGTAATACGCTGCCATGCCTCTCTTTTCAAATTTCGGAATCAGTGTTTTTGCTGCGTTTTCGCAGGCTATAGCTTTAAATGACATTGTATTTTTCTCCTTTATGCGTATTTTGCAAAATTTTTCCTAATGTTTATGATATTTGCGGTCATCCGCTTCATAACGGGGTTCACAGGTCAGATGAATGCCCAGACGTTTAAAGATCTGCTCATCTACCGCAGACAAAAGGACCGTGGAATGAGCCTCACAGCCTTTAAGCTTCGGCAGCTGCTCCATGGCTTTCTTTGCCAGCGGATTGGACGCGGCTGAAGCCGACAGGGCGATCAGGATCTCATCCATATGAAGACGGGGATTCTTGCTTCCCAGATATTCCGTCTTAAGATCCTGAATCGGCGCAATCGCTTCCGGAGCCACCAGTTTCACATCATCCGCAATACCAGCCAGTATTTTCAGCGCATTTAACAGTGCTGCAGATACAGCGCCCAACAGTTCACCGGTACGTCCTGTCACGATGTTGCCGTCCGGCAATTCAATCGCAGCGGCCGGCAGATTTCCCGCGGCTTCTTCCCGAAGCAGGGCCCGGCAGACTACGCTGCGATCCTGGATCGTGATTCCAGCCTGCTGCATCAACAGTTCCAGCTTATACAGATCGTCTCTCGTCTCTCCATAACGCTTATGATCACAGAGGCATTTGTAATAACGGCGTATGATCTCCTGGCAGGAAGCTGCCCGGCACACTTCATCATCAATAATGCAGTTGCCCGCCATATTGACGCCCATATCTGTGGGAGATTTGTAGGGACTTTTTCCTGCGATCAGCTCAAACATGGCGTTCACTACCGGAAAGATCTCAATATCACGGTTATAGTTGACGGTGGTCTGCTGGTAGGCTTCCAGATGGAAGGGATCGATCATGTTGACATCGTTAAGATCCGCTGTGGCCGCCTCATAGGCCAGGTTTACCGGATGCTTCAGGGGCAGATTCCAGATGGGAAACGTCTCAAATTTCGCATACCCGGCTTTGTTGCCCCGACGATACTCATGGTAAAGCTGAGACAGACAGGTGGCCATCTTTCCGCTGCCCGGTCCCGGTGCGGTGACAACTACCAGCGGACGGGTGGTCTCGATATATTCATTCTGTCCATACCCCTCATCACTGACAATATGGGCCACATCGTGGGGATAGCCGCTGATCTTGTAGTGACGATAGGACTTGATGCCCAGGGAAGCCAGACGCTTCTGGAACTGCTCTGCCATAGGCTGTCCGCTGAATTTTGTGATGCAGACGCTGCCCACAAGCAGACCAGCCTCCTGAAATTCATCGATCAGACGCAGAACGTCCAAATCATACGTAATGCCATAGTCCCCCCGGATCTTATTGCTCTCAATATCCTCAGCACTGATCACAATCACAACCTCTGCCTGATCCTTCAGCTGGAGAAGCATCTGCAGCTTGGAATCCGGCTGAAATCCCGGCAGCACACGGGATGCGTGATAATCGTCAAACAGCTTTCCGCCAAATTCCAGATACAGTTTATTGTCAAACTGCTGAATACGTTCCCGGATATGCTCGGACTGCATTTTCAGGTACATGTCATTGCTGAACCCAATTTTCATATAGTTTTTCTCTCTCTCTGTTTTTTCTTATTATAATGTACAGTTTGTTCATCTAACGTCATTTTAGTACAATTTTTGCGTAACGTAAACCTTAAAAAGCATCTCTTTCCAGAATTCTCTTCGGGCACTCTTTCCTGTGCATGCAAAATATGCTACAATGGACGGAAATTGAGCAAACAAGGAGAATGACCATGAAATTTATATATCCCGCTATTATCCGTAAAGAAGAAAACGGTACCTTTAAAGCTACGTTCCCGGATCTGGCCTGTTGTGAAGCCACGGGAGATTCCCTGGATGATGTTATCGAGAAAGCAAACGAAGCTGCTGTGGGTTGGCTGGAACTGGAATTGTCTGAGGATATGCCCATGCTGCCGCCGGTAACAGATAAAGATGATCTGGTGCTTCAGGAGGGGGAACTGGTGAGAGATATCTGTGCCAATGTAAAGTTTTATGATGGGTGGGAGGAATGACCACTCTAAAAGCTGGTTGACCTTCGCCCTTTGGGGAACAAACACAAAGGGCGAAGCACTTTTTTACTCAACCTGACGAAGAGTTTCTACTAAACTGGTGTATTTTGCTTCTACTTCCTGCATAAGTTCTTCGCTGCCGCTGATTTCTCTGCCGCGCAGTTTTTCTGTAAGCTCGGAGCTGGCCTTTCCGAGGCCGGTGAATCCGAGATTCAGGCATACGCCTTTTAGGGTATGGGCGGCCCGAAAAGCTTTCTCTCCGTCCTGGAGACGAATTCCTTCTTTGAGATCCTCAAAACTCGTATCGTTCAGGAATTTGAGCGCAAACCGTTTGACCATAGCCTCACTTCCCAGGCGCTTGATCACATCCGCAAAATCCGCGTCGGCCACAGCATAACATTCTTTAATTGTCATTTCTTTTTCCCCTTTTCTTATGTATTGTATAGCATATCGTTCTGTCACATCTCGCATTGCTTTTTCTGCTGATCCAGCATGACCATGAACGTATCGGCGTCTACCGGCCGGGAATAATAATATCCCTGAATAAAGTCACAGCTGCTCTGCCGCAAAAACTCTACATGTTCAGGTTTTTCCACCCCTTCTGCTACCACATTAAGTCCCAGTTCATGAGACAGTTGAATGATGGATTGCAGAATAGCACTTGTGCGGGGATTTCTGCCAACCTGATGAATGAACTCCATAGCGATTTTAAGCACATCAAAATCAAAATCCTGCAGCATACCAAAGGATGAATAGCCTGTGCCAAAATCATCCATCAGAATTTTTGCCCCGCATCGTCTCATCTCATCAACAATGGCCTGGCTGCGCTCTTCAATGACTGCATATGCCGATTCTGTAATTTCGAAGTTTATTGCCCCTGACGGCAGCTGCCCCGAGTGCAGGATGGAGAGGATTTCCTGCATCATTTGTTCATCATAAAAATCGATCCGCGACAGGTTCACGGAAACCGGAACCGTAAGATTTCCAGCATTCAATCTATCTGTCAGAAATTCCTTGACTTTTCGTACAACATACATATCAAGATTGGAGATATAACCGTCTTTTTCCAGCACCGGAATAAACATTCCCGGGGATATCATCCCCTTCTCCGGATGCTGCCAGCGGATCAGTGCTTCAGCAGATGCTATTTTTTCTGTCTTTACATCCATGATCGGCTGGAAAAACAACTTAAATTCTTCCTGTTCCAGTCCTCGCATGAGGCTGGAAGAAAGCTCTGCATTATCGATATAGACATTTTTCATGGTATGGTCATATATGACATATGCCCGACCATATTCACTGTCACTAAACCCTTCTGCCAGACGTGCCCGGTCGATCATACCGGAAATGGCCATGGGTTTGTTTTCCAGATGATAAATGCCGCAGTGGACATTGAGCTGGAAGGTTTTGCCGTTTTTCTCATATCGGCGGCTGCATATTTCGTTCAGGAAATCATATCCCTCTTCCGGCTGCTCCGAAAGGCATACAAAATGGTCGGCTTCTATGCGGGCAACCAAAATCGGCGCAAACTGTGCATCACACAGATCATGATAAAATTCGCGCAATACCTGATCTCCGTTGGCAATACCGGTAAGTTCATTTACGGCCTTAAAATCTTTGATGTCAAAAAACATCAGATCGTATCCGGTCTTATCTTCTTTTCCATGGAAAAAGATCTCTGACTGACGGATAAATCCCTTGCGGTTGAGTCCTCCTGTCAAATTATCCGTATAATATCTGTCATATAAACTGATGATATTATGAATACGTACATTGACCACATCCGGATCAAAAGGTTTGGAGAAGAAATCTGTAGCACCTCTTTTGTAGGCATCTCCGGGATCTGATGAAATAACAATGACCGGAAGCTCCTTGAGCCAGCCTCGCTGTTTCATAATCTCCAGCACGCCATATCCGTCAAGCACCGGCATATGTATGTCCAGCAAAACCAGCTGAAAAGCCCTGTAATTTTCACTGAGGATGTCTATAGCCTGCTGACCATTCTCGGCCTGATACAGCGTATATTCATCCCCCAATATATGTATCAGTATTTCTCTGCTGATCTCTGAGTCATCAACGATAAGAATATTCTGCTTAACTTTATGCTCTCTGTGAACATTTCTCACTTGCATTCTTTTTCCCTCAACACGGATCAGAGGAAGGGGCCTTCACAACATATGCAGAAAGCTGTTGTACCCTCCCCCGGAAAATTTTAGATTTTTCCCGAAGAATAAGTCACATTCTGTAACTTTTATACTGTATTTTTTAGTTAATCCTGCTTTTCATACTACCATATTTTGTCAGACATGTCCACCTAACGCTTAGTGCTTTTTGCTTTTGCCATCTTTTTGTGCTCTACGCTTTTTATGCTGTCCTCTTTTTACTGCTGCTCTTTTTAATGCTGCTCTTTTTTTACTGCTGTTCTTTTTTTACTGCTGTTCTTTTTAATGCTGCTCTTTTTTACTGCTCTTCTTTTTTTATGCTCTTCTTTTTCGCCTTGAATCTTTGTATCTGCTCAGTATCTTCGCAGATACGAATTCTTTGCTTTTTTCTTTTTACACACTTTCTTCGGCCTCGCATATATTAAAGGCAAGATGATTCAGGGGTTACTTTATGAAACGAACAGGTAGTTTTCTTTTCGCACTGAGTCTTTTTCTGATTCTCCTCAGCGGATGCGGTACAAAAGCACCTTCTGATATGTCAACAGAAAAGGTCACCTTAAACGAAGTAGCGCATTCCATTTTTTATGCACCTATGTATGTGGCTATCGAGAAAGGCTATTTTGCAGAAGAAGGCATTGCGCTGGATCTGGTGACCGGTTATGGCGCAGATAAAACCATGACCGCTCTTCTGTCCGGAGAAGCAGATATTGGCTTTATGGGTGCGGAATCTACAATTTACACCCATCTGGAACAGACAGATGATCCCGTTATCAATTTTGCACAGCTGACACAGCGCGCCGGAAATTTCCTGGTGGGACGTACACCAGATGAAGATTTCTCCTGGAAGAAGCTTGTGGGCAAGGATGTGCTGGGCGGAAGAAAGGGTGGCATGCCGGAAATGGTATTTGAATATATCCTCCGTCAGAACGGCATAGATCCCGCAGATGTAAATATTGACCAGAGTATCGATTTTGGCTCCACTGCTGCTGCTTTCTCCAGTGGAAAAGGAGAATATACGGTAGAATTCGAGCCCTCTGCCACGGCCCTGGAGTCCTCCGGCGCGGGATATGTGGTGGCATCTCTCGGTGTAGATTCCGGCTACGTTCCCTACACCTCTTTTTCCGCCAAAAGCAGCTATATCCATGCGCATCCAGATCTGATCCAGCATTTTACAAACGCCCTGCAGGCAGGTATGGACTACGTAAACAGTCATACTCCGGAGGAAATTGCTGTGGCTATTGCTCCTCAGTTTCCGGAAAATGATGTGGCTACACTGACCACTATCGTTAGCCGTTACAGCGAGCAGGATACCTGGAAAGATAATCTGGTGTTTGAAAAAGACAGCTTTGAACTGCTGCAGGATATTCTGGAATCCGCCGGTGAACTGGATGAGCGGACGGAATATACAGATCTGGTGACTACAGAATATGCCGAAAATGCCGCCAAACACTAACAGGGTTATCCTCCGGCCGGTAAACTGGATACGACACCAGGATTCTTTCAAAATACGTCCAAATTACTCTGTGTTCATTCCCTTCTTTGGATGTTTTGACTGCAGATCAGAAAAAAACATCCCCGCAGATGAAACATCTGCGGGGAATTATAACACAATGCTCTTATCCCTGATAATTTTCCTTCAAAAAACGGATTTCTTCGGCATACCCGTCCAGTTCATTCGGCGTCTCCAGATATACCGGAATCCCCCGCAAGGCAGGATGATTAATGATCCGTATCATAGCTTCAGCCCCGATACTGCCCTGTCCGATCTTTTCGTGACGGTCCTTGTGGCTGGCGAAAGGATTTTTACTGTCGTTCATATGAATCGCCCGCAAACGGCTCAGCCCGATCATGCGGTCAAACTGCTCCAGCACACCATCCAGATCATTGACAATATCGTATCCCGCATCGTACACATGACACGTATCAAGACATACTCCCATATGCTCCTGCAGCTCTACACGATCAAGGATCGCACGAATCTCTTCAAAACTTCTGCCCACTTCGCTGCCTTTGCCTGACATTGTCTCCAGAAGCACCGTAGTAGTCTGCTCCGGTTTCAAAATCTGATTCAGCGTATCCGCAATAAGCCGAATGCCTTCCTCCGCGCCCTGTCCCACATGGCTGCCGGGATGAAAATTATAGCAGTTTCCCGGCACATATTCCATGCGCATCAGATCGTCAGCCATGGTTTCCAGCGCAAATTCCCGCACATGAGGATCCTTTGAGCAGGCATTAAGGGTGTACGGGGCATGCGCAAGAATACGCTCTATCCCATTTTCCCGACAGAAAACATGGAACCGCTCCACATCTTTCTGATCTATAGCTTTTGCCTTACTTCCTCTCGGATTTCTCGTAAAAAACTGGAACGTATTTGCGCCAATCCCTATCGCTTCCTTCCCCATATGATAAAATCCGGCAGATGAAGACAGATGGCATCCTATCGTAAACATA
>JAEDOO010000095.1 GCA_016301965.1 Lachnospiraceae bacterium
CGTCACGGCTGATGGGGTCAAAGTTATAAAGTTCACCTCTGGCATAGCTTCCCGGGAAGGCACCTTCAAAGAAACGATACAGGTATTCCTTGTGCAGCTGCGGATTGATCTGCAGACGTCTCTCCTCGTCCTCATCCAGGCCCCAGCCGATATCATCGTGGCAGCGGAGGTAATTGACAAAATAACAGTTTTTCGGCAAGCTGTGGATCACATCCATCTGATGCTTCAAAAGCCGGGCATCCTCCGCGGCAAGAGCGCTCCAGAGATTGACCATGCTGGATACGCCGTAAAGCATATGACATTCCGGCTCACTCTCCGTTCCGAAATACGCCGGAAGTTCACGGGGAGCCATAACCACCTCACCTTTTAAGATGACACAGGGACAAACGATCTCCAGAATCATACGAAGCATACGTACAATGGTGTGGACCTGGGGCAGATTACGGCAGTTAGTACCGATCTCTTTCCAGATATAGGGCACAGCATCAATACGGAAGATCTCCACACCCATGTTGGCCAGGAACAGAATATTGCCCACCATCTCCCGAAAAACCCGCGGATTGTGATAATTCAGATCCCACTGATACGGATAGAAGGTGGTCAGCACATGCTTTTTCATCTGCTCATTCCAGGTAAAGTTGCCCGGGGCTGTAGTCGGAAATACCTGGGGCATGGTCCGCTCAAACTGGGAGGGAATATCATACGTATCGTAGCACTGGTACATGTCGATGTACTCCTGCTCTCCCGCCTTGGCCCTCATCGCCCATTCGTGGGTATCTGCCGTATGGTTCATGACTACATCCAGGCAGAGACTGATGCCTCTTTTGCGAAGCTCTGCCGTTAAAAGCTCCAGATCCTCATTTGTACCGATCTCAGGATCCACGCAGGTAAAATCTTCCACCGCATAGCCGCCGTCATTGTTCGGATGGGGCATTTTCAACAGGGGCATCAGATGAAGGTAGGTAATCTTCTGTTCAGAAAGATAATCCAGATGACCAATCAGACCTTTCAGTCCGCCGGCAAACAGTTTGGGATACATGGTCATACCGAGCATTTTTCCGTCACGGTACCACTGGGGATCAGCCAGTCTCTGGGCATCCAGTTTTTTCAATACATCGGATCTCTTTTCGAAATACGATTCCATCGTGTCAAGAAGTTTTGTAAACTCTGCCTCGTTTCCATATAGAGACATATATTTCTCACGAAGCTCTTTTTCATGAAGCTGCACAGCTGTTGTCCATTGGCTCTTTTTCATCACGCTTTACCCCCGTAGTTTCATCTTGGTTTCATTTTTCCATTGTTCTTGTTGCACGGTATTCTATCGTTGTATAACCGGTTAAGTAACCGGTTACTTTCAAGTAAATTCATCTTACCATCAAGTTTTTCTGCCGTCAATCCATTATTTTATCTTTGTATAGTTTGTCAGGTATATGTTGATTTTCTTTGTTATTCTTATACAAAACCGGTTACTTAACCGATTACTCTTGTTCGTTTTCTGTTCTTTTGCTATACTGGAAATAATAAGCGGACTGTATTGCGCAGATTTTGAGCATATAGATTCATTATGGCATTTTGTACCCTTTCGTATCCGTTTAGTACCTCCACAGATACGATTCAAGAGCACATAAAAATCAGCTATACCGAAGATGTTTGCTCTCACCTGTATCATATTTTACATTTGATTCATTTTTGCATTAATACTCATACACAGGAAGGATTTCTCATGGGAAAGAAAAAAAACGTCACCTTTAATGACATTGCAGAATATACTCATTTTTCCAAAACCACGATCTCCCGGTATTTTAACAACCCGGACTCTCTGACATTGGAAAACCAGCAGATCATTGCCGATGCTCTGGAAAAGCTGGATTATAAAGAAAACAAAGTGGCCCGCATATTGGCCAGCGGCAAGACAGAATTTATCGGAGTCATAGTTCCCGATCTGTATCACCACTACTATTCTGAGATCCTGGATCAGATCCTTGCTACTTATGAAACCTACGGCTACAAATTTCTCGTGTTCATCGGAAATGAACACGAAGAAACCGAACGTCGGTATATTCAGGAACTTATGGCCTATAAAATCGAAGGACTGATCATCTTAAGTCACACCATTCCTTCAAAGGAACTGGCCGATCTGCAGATCCCTGTGGTAACTATCGAACGAGAGGATGAATTTGTATCCAGCGTCAATACCGATAACTATGTGGGAGGCAGGCAGGCGGCCTCACTTCTTTCAGAACATGGCTGCGACGTACTTCTGCACATTAACTCTACTTCCTGCAAAGGCACCCCCTCCTATGGACGTGTGCGTGGCTTTACAGATGTATGCCAGGAAAAACAGCTGCGTCACGAAGTATTTCTTCGGGATTTTGGGCAGGACTGCGAAACAACGTATCCTGTACTGGTTTCCATCGTGGACGAGATTGAAAAGAACTATCCGAACAATAGAAAGGGCATTTTTGCCTCCAACGATAATATTGCCAATATAATTTTAAATATTCTGGTGCGGAAATATGGTACCCTGCCGGATACGTATCAGATCATAGGCTTCGACAATTCTCCGATATCACGAGAGGCAGTATTTCCCATCACCACAATTGCGCAAAAGATCGATGTCCTCGCAAACGAAGCTGTCAGCATCCTGGTTACGGAAATGAACGAACGAAAAAAAAGAAGACCGGTTCTTTCTCAGCAGCCGATCCACAAGACGATTCCTCCGGTGCTTATTCGCAGAGAAACCACGGAGGGGGATGCTCTCTGTAATGATAAATAACAACAGGGCTGGCTCAAAATCAGCATGCCAGCCCTATTCTTATACTATTTTTTCATTACAGCAAAATTTATATTTTAACCTTTGAAAACCATGCAGGTATTCGTTGAGAAATTCGAATCAAATTTGATACAAGGTAGATTTTCCTGCGCCATTCACGCCAGCAATGATTACATATTTTTTCACTAAAATAAATTCCTCTCAACAACCATCTTCTGCTTCATTTGAAGAAGAAAATCACCGATCATTTCATAAAATGATCTTTCCTCTTCTGTTTTTGCTTCCAGCACTAACTGAAGTGTGTCTTCTGGTTGCAGCGACGTTATATCTTTAAAAATCTCACTATATTTTTCTACATCACACATATTTTCACCTCTGTCTGCAGTTTTAATGAGTTTGTTTTTAACCATGCATTTTTTCTTATATTGTATGCAATAAACTTTGAAAAATCAAGAAGCGAAATCAGCCCTGAAATCCTCCAAAAATATGATAAAAGGCTGCTGCAAAACTGCAACAGCCTATTTCTTTACTCTTTATCTCTGATCAGCCGGAACATCCTTGATGGAAAAGCTGATTCTTCCCATCTTGTCCTTGCCCAGGCATACAACTTTTACTTTGTCTCCCAGAGTCAGCACATCTTCCACATGGTTGATTCTCTCCTTGCAGATCTTGGAGATATGAACCATACCCTCTTTGCCCGGAGCAAACTCAAGGAATGCACCGAACTCTTTGATGCTGACAACCTTACCTGTGAAGATCTGTCCTGCCTCAAAGTCTGTAGTGATGATACGAACATACTCTGCAGCTTTATCCATCATGGCCTGATCTGTACCGCAGATGGAAACAGCACCGTCATCTGTGATATCGATCTTAACGCCGGTCTCCTCGATGATAGCATTGATGGTCTTACCTCTCTGACCAACCACATCACCTATCTTCTGCGGGTCGATCATCAGCTGCATGATCTTCGGAGCGTATTTGCTCAGCTGCTTACGCGGCTCTGCGATACAGGGCTCCATACATGTGCTCATGATGAACTCACGTGCTTCGTGGGTACGACGGATAGCCTCCTCCACGATCGGACGGGTCAGACCATGGATCTTGATATCCATCTGGATAGCGGTGATACCTTTTCTGGTACCTGTTACCTTAAAGTCCATATCGCCGAAGAAGTCTTCCAGCCCCTGGATATCGGTCAGAACGATGTAATCATCATCTGTCTCACCGGTCACCAGACCACAGGAAATACCGGCAACCATGGCCTTGATCGGCACACCTGCTGCCATAAGGGACATACAGGATGCACAGGTGGAAGCCATGGATGTGGATCCGTTAGACTCGAAGGTCTCGGATACGGCACGAATAGCGTAGGGGAATTCCTCCTCTGTGGGCAGTACCGGCAGAAGAGCTCTCTCAGCCAGCGCACCATGACCGATCTCACGGCGTCCCGGTCCTCTGGAGGGCTTTGTCTCACCTACAGAGTAGGACGGGAAGTTGTAGTGATGCATATATCTCTTGGTTGTTGTAAACTCATCCAGACCGTCAACCTTCTGTGCTTCAGACAGCGGTGCCAGCGTTACCACGTCACAGATCTGTGTCTGTCCTCTGGTGAACATAGCGGAACCATGTACACGCGGAATGATATCTACCTCAGCTGCCAGCGGGCGGATCTGCTCGATAGCACGGCCATCGGGACGTTTGTGATCCTTCAGGATCATCTTGCGAACGGTCTTCTTCTGGTACTGGTACAGAGCCTCATCCAGCTTGCCCAGCCACTCTTCGTTCTCAGCGAAGGCTTCTGCCATTTTTTCACGGATAACTTTGATGTTGCCTTCCCTGGTCTGCTTGTCATCTGTGAAAACAGCAGTCTCCATCTCTTCCGGAGAAACGACCTCCTTCATGGCAGCAAACAGTTCTTCCGGAACAGCAAAGCTCTCATACTCATGTTTCGGTTTGCCGCACTCTGCAATAATACCATCAAAGAATTTAATGATCTCCTGGTTTACCTCATGGGCTTTATAAATAGCCTCAATCATCTTGTCATCCGGAACTTCGTTGGCACCGGCTTCGATCATGATAACCTTTTCTCTGGTAGATGCTACGGTCAGCTGCAGGTCAGAAACCACACGCTGCGCCATAGTCGGGTTAACGATCAGCTCGCCGTCGATCATACCCATCTGTGTAGCTGCACAGGGACCGTCAAAGGGGATATCGGAAATGCAGGTAGCGATGGAAGAACCCAGCATTGCCGGAATCTCCGGATTGCAGTCCGGATCCACACTCATGACCAGGTTGTTCAGGGTAACATCGTTTCTGTAATCCTTCGGGAACAGCGGTCTCATGGGACGGTCAATGACACGGGAAGTCAGTGTGGCATGCTCACTGGCTTTGCCTTCACGTTTGTTAAATCCTCCCGGGATTTTACCTACAGCATACATTTTTTCTTCGTAATCCACGCTCAGCGGGAAGAAATCGATGCCTTCACGGGGTTTGTCGGATGCTGTTGCGGTGGAAAGAATAACTGTCTCACCGTAATGAATCAGAACTGCGCCGTTGGCCTGCTTAGCCACTCTGTCCACATCGATGGTCAGTGTTCTTCCGGCCAGCTCCATAGAATAGCTTTTGAACATAATTTTCTCCTTTTCTCGACTGTACACACGTACGTATAAAGCAGACGAAAACCTTTCCGCGATCTTCAATCGTGAGGAAAAATCTCCGAAACAACTGAAAAACACATCATCCGCTGATATCCTTTTCAGTGGTCTCGGGTGGTCTGTTTTATTATCGTAGCTGTGTGATTATTCTTGTATCTGTTCAGTAACTTCACAGATACTTTTTCTTCTCCTTTCAGCATCTGCAGATCTGAAAAAGAGATTCCTGCTTTTGCAGGATTTTGAAAAAGGGCGGATAAATCCGCCCTTTATCCGAAACCTGATTACTTTCTGATACCAGCTTTTTCGATCAGTGCACGATATCTTTCGATATCTGTCTTCTTCAGGTAATCCAGAAGACCACGTCTCTGACCAACCAGCTTCAGCATACCACGTCTGGAGTGATGATCTTTGTGATGTGTTTTCAGATGCTCTGTGAGCTCTTTGATACGCTCAGTCAGGATAGCTACCTGTACTTCCGGTGAACCTGTGTCTCCAGGTGTTCTTGCAAATTCTGCCATGATGGCTGCTTTCTTTTCTTTTGAAATCATGTTGATTTCCTCCTTAATTTTTAATAATCGCCGCAGATTAAGCAGTGGTCGGAGATTCCGTCTGCTGAATCAGGGCTAAAACTCATACTCGCAAAGTATAACATAACGGATTTGGAATGTAAACTCTTTTCTTTGTCACTTTCCTTGATTTTTTCTTTTTTTTCCAGTATGCTATACAGGATATGACATACCTGTCTGTACAGTATATCATGTACTTCCATTTGAAAGAAGGTTTTTATTTATGACAGATAAAACTGCACCCATCGGTGTTTTTGATTCCGGTGTCGGCGGTATCAGTGTACTTCGTGAACTGGTGCGTCAGATGCCCGGTGAAAACTATATCTTTTACGGTGATTCGGCCAATGCCCCTTACGGTACCCGTCCCCTTGAGGAGATCCGGGAGTTATCCATGGTCGTGGCGGAATATCTGATTTCCAGGGGAGTCAAGGCTCTTGTTGTAGCCTGCAATACCGCTACCAGTGCCTGTGTGCGTATTCTTCGGAATAAATATCCGGATATGCCCATTGTTGGTCTGGAACCGGCGGTCAAGCCGGCCACGCTCTCCCATCCCGGGGGAAACATTGCGATTCTTGCCACAGAAATGACGTTAAAGCAGCCAAAGTTTAATGCTCTGATGGATCGTTATAAAGATCAGGCACATTTGATTCCCGTGCCGGCTTCTGAGCTGGTGGAGTTTGTGGAACGCGGTGAGCTGGACTCTCCCCGGTTAGAGGCTACCATTCAGATGATTCTGAACCGCAGTCTTGATACAGCCCCGGATGCTATCGTGCTGGGCTGTACCCATTTTCCCTTTGTGCGTAAAGCTATTGAAAAAGTGGCTCATCAGAGTGATGTATTTGACGGCAGTGAGGGAGCTGCTCATTATTGTAAAACGCTTCTGGAAGAGAAGGATCTTTGCAATCCGGCGGAAGCTGACGGTGATGTTGAAATCATGAATTCTTCGGGGGATGTGGACAAGATTATGCTTTGTTTTGAGCTGCTGGACAGTGAGTAGGATTTACAATTCATATGCATTTCGAAAACTGTGGGCCGTTGGGGACGGAGAAATGTGGCTTAGGTCATTGGGAACGGGGCCTCTGTCTTTGATGGCCTTTTTTGTTGTGAACAGCGTGCGAGAAACTTCGTGCCGCTCCGGGCGGTATTCTCTCTTAAAAATACGAGACGCTTGGGACACAGGTTCTAGGTGTGCATCCTTCCGCCGGAATGGGGACCGGTCGCATTCAACGAGTTTGCCTGATGCAAACTCGTTTCAGGCTCCCTCA
>JAEDOO010000096.1 GCA_016301965.1 Lachnospiraceae bacterium
GCCAGACAGGTGGGAAGGCCGATACTTTTGTTAAATTCGTATACCTTCCGGAAATTTTCTTCATCGTGATCCACCAGCAGAAGAAGCAGTATGCCAAATCCTACCAGTTCACCGTGAAGATGGCCTTCCTCGATATGCGGGAAGGAAGTCAGCGCGTAATATACGGCGTGACCAAGGCCCGTGTTATAATCGATGATGTGCTCCGTGGTTACCAGAATCGATACGATCGCTGTCGTCACGATAATGGAGAGCACTGTCTGTTCAAACTCGTAGGATACCACGCCGTTTTTCTGATCTTCCAGGGCTTTCTTTCCATATAGAAGAAGCGGCTCATAGCAGAGACGGCTCATGCCCACGCCCAGAGCCACATAATGTACCGGGTTCTCTCCGCGGGCGGAAATCGTACTTTCAAAATATTTGGCATAGGTATCACCGATGCCGGCCCACATATATTTCGTGGGTGTATGTACGATCACCGAAGTCTGGATAAAAGCATGCACCGGCGGTTTTTCAAAGAAGAACGGATTTTTGAAGGATCCGTCTTCGTTGTACATAATGGATACGCTGGTACAGGCTGCGCAGTTGGAAGCAATGGTCGGTACGCTGAATACCGGTTTTTTCGCCATTTCTCCCAGAGCCTTGGCCGTATCGGTGGCTTTTCCTCCACCAATGGCAAAAATCATGTCCGCTTCCTTCACTCTCTGATCCTTCAGAAGTCGTTCTACATTCTCGTAAGTAGCTTCGCCGCCGTACCAGACGAAATCCAGAAAGGTCAGGGCCGAGCCTTTTACCGCTTCCAGAAGAAGCTCTCTTACTGCTGCCATGGCCTTATGGCCGCCCACCGCGATGATCTTTGTTCCGTAAGGCGTACACACTTCCGGAATTTTTTTGTACACATCCGTTCCGATGGAATAGCTCGGCAGATAAATACTGTAGTTTTCCATTTTTACTCCTTTCCGACAGAAAGAGTGTTTATCTTTAAAGGTTTCCGGGTAATCGGCAAACATCCCATCGGATCATTTGCGGATCACTTTAGCAATAAAAAAAGACCCGTCCTTATACTTTCGTATCATAAGGACAGATCATACTATCTGCGGTACCACCTTATTTGGCCTGTAAAACAAGACCCTCTCCGTCAAAAATGCCAACACATTTTCTGCCGTTAACGCCGGCCTACGTCGCATATACTCGACTTTCGTCTTTCCCCTTGCCCTCAGCGGTCCATTTACGAAACAACATCTCCGGAGGATTCTCAGCAGCTACCTCTCTCTGTACGGCGTTTATTACGTTTTATCTCCGCATCACTGGTTTATCTGATGCCCATTATAAGATCTATGTTTTTATTTGTCAATCTGCTTTTTTCCGTTAAAGTGCTAAAGAAATTTCCGGAATTTTCTGTTAATGTGACGATTTTTTCTGTTTACTCTGTTTTCTCCTGTAATTTGGCCTGCTCTCCAAAATGAGGGCAGGCCATTTATATCTTTGCTGACAATGCAGAAAAGAAGTACACTATAAATTATTGTATATACACGTCTGCTTTCTAGGCTGCATCCTGCGCATGTTTTGCCCGGTACATCTTATTGGCCGCGAGCGTAATGACACAGGCACAGGCCATAGCCACCAGCATACAGATCAGGAAGAACACCCCTTTGCCTTCCTGTGCCATAAACGGAGCCACAAAGGAGGGCAGATATGCTGTTCCTTTTACGTCAAACAGGCCCACCAGCGCGCCGGATATAGTGGCACTGGCCAAAGCTCCGGCAAATACGATTTTACTGGAGAACATATAGGGATAGGCAGCCTCCACAAAGGTACCAAAGCCTACGTTGATCACAAAACCGGAAACCGCTGCCGCCCGTTCACCGCGGACACGGGGCAGAATAATGTTGGCCAGGGTGATACCAGCAGATACCATAACCAGGCCCGTCATATCGATAGCGCCCAGGAAGCTGAAGCCCATCTCCTCGATTTCCAGAAGCACGATGGGCAGAATTGCCGCATGATATACACCGCCGATGATCGCGGGCCAGATCAGCAATCCGGCCACTGCACCGGCCAGCACCGCATTGTAGTCGATGCAGGCATTGATTACGCTGCAGATACCGTTGCCCAGCCACAGGGTAATGGGGGCAATCACGTACATACCCACCAGACCGGCGATCAGACCGCCGATACCGCCGGAGGCAATATTTACTGTCGTGCCCGGCACGTTATGTTTGTAACAGAATACACTGATGTAGTATACCAGTACACCGGCCAGAATACCGACCACCAGACCGCCGATGATACCGCCGTCCTTTGCCAGAATACCGCCTACGATACCGGCAACCACACCTACGTCGTCCATACCGGAAATCTGTTTTGCTGCGATAGCACAAACAACTACCGGAATATAACCTACCAATGTCTCAAAAACAGAAGCCAGACCATCGCAGCCCGGGATCTTGGAGCAGGCCAGAAGAAGAGCCATGGCGATAAATGCCGGCAGAGAAGTCATCATGATGCCCCGGAAATTAATGCGCTTCCACACATTTCCGGACATCTTATCTGCTGCCACTGCACCGGTATTACCGATGACCGGCATGTATTTGATATCCCAGCACTTGGCCAGGGCTGTTGTAAACGCCACGGCGCGGGTTCTGTTGGTGGTTCCTGTGGTTCCGGAAGCCGACAATACGTTGCATCCCTTACTCTGGATCAGCGCTACGCCTGTACCGCCGGTACCTGCCATAGGAATGCCGGCTTTTGCCGCTGCTTCTACCGCCTGGGCGTTGGCACCCTCGGGATCCGCACTGACAAACATCATGCCGTCGATCTCACCGGCACTGATTTTTTGAGCCAGTTTTGCATCCACTTCCCTCGCTTTTTCATTTACCTCTTTTAAGGTTCCCTCAAAAGTCATTTCCGCCTGGGTACCGTTCCAGGTATACAAATAGGCTTTACTGTCCGGTCCCACGTTATCCAGGCTGCCGGAAGCCAGTATATACTGTACAAAAGCAATTTCCATGTCCGCCGCTTTTGTCTGGGCCAGAATCTCTTTCATCATTCCCGGAAAGTCGCTGCCGCCCTGTTTATAGAGGTTGCCGCCGCTGCTTCCGATGTATGCGATCTGTTTACTCATGTTTTTCTCATCCTCTCCTGTCACTTTTCTTTTGTCACGTTGCAGTGTGTTAAAGTGGCTCACTGCTACATTGTAGCATATATTTTTCATAATGCAACAAAAAATTGAATTTTGTGGTGTTTCTACACAAAAAGGCCACACAGACTGGTATTCAGCGGTGCGGCCTTTTTATATTTTCTGTTATACGTTTTTGTTATCTGCGGTTATAGTTGATCAGACATCCTTTCAGGATGATCTCTCTCTCATCGTCGGTCAGATCGCCTAGCGTTACGGTAAACGCTTTTTTCTCCTCACCCACTACATAAATGGTGATCGTCTCTGCTTTCTCTTCTACAGCCTTTTTCACATCCGGAACAAAGAGGTAATCACCATTCTTAAACGGAAGCTCGCCCTCCGGGATCACAAAGGGAAGCATACCCCAGTTGATCAGGTTGGAGCGATAACGTTTGGTGGCATACTCATTGGCTATATTTGCCCAGCCGCCCAGTACCTTCTGGCAGGAAGCGGCCTGCTCACGGGCAGAGCCGTCACCCGGTTTTACAGCAAAAATGGTGCTGCCAATACCGGTATTGTCATTGGTGATACCATCAAAGTTTGCCTTAACCCAGGAAAGAGCCTCGCCCACTTCGGCAAATCCGCTCTCCGGAGCTTCGCCGGCCTCTCTGGCCTTCTCTGCCAGCTGTACCTCTTTGGCACGGCCCACGTATGCCGGATCCTTACGGGACAGAGCAAACTCTGCCAGGCCCAGCGGATTGGAACGGTAAGAAGAGGTCTCACCGGAGGGGATCAGCTCATCGGTGGTGGTTACCGGATCATGGATCTCAGAAACCACCTTTAACAGCAGGTTGTCAGTAAGTGCTACCATCTTCGGCCAGTCCTTAATGTTAGGACCAAACTGGATCTCCACAGACGGATCTGCCACGCCCTTGCTGTCAAATACGCGGTTCTCATAGATAGATTTATCAAAGAAGTACTTCGGATTGCTGTAGGTACCGTCAAACTCTGTAGCCGGAGTCAGGAAGCCTTTATTGGCTGCTGTAGCAGCAATAGAACGGGCATCCATAAGAGCCACAGAAGAGATCTGGCCGTTCTGTACCTTGGATCCCTCGCGGTTCGGGAAGTTACGGGTAGAATGACGGATACTGAAGGCATTGTTGGCCGGTGTATCACCTGCGCCAAAGCAGGGACCGCAAAAGGCTGTCTTAACCACAGCTCCGGTGGCCATAAGTTCAGCCAGCACACCATTTCTGGCCAGTTCCATATAGATCGGTGTAGATGCCGGATACACACTTAAGGTAAAGGCGTCACAGCCAATGCTTGCCCCTTTAAGGATATCCGCTGCGGCACAGATATTCTCAAATCCGCCGCCGGCACATCCGGCAATGATTCCCTGATCCACCAGAAGTTTGCCGTCAACCACTTTATCCTTTAAGCTGTAGGGCACTTTATTGTCCAGACTGACAGCCGCGCGTTTCTCCACATCGTGCAGGATATCTTCAAGGTTTGCATTAACTTCCTCGATGGTATAGGTATTGCTGGGATGGAAGGGCATAG
The DNA here is from genome assembly GCA_016301965.1 of Lachnospiraceae bacterium. GTDB lineage: Bacteria > Bacillota > Clostridia > Lachnospirales > Lachnospiraceae > UBA11957. The sequence continues at coordinate 4,676 of JAEDOO010000096.1, forward strand.
CGATCATCGGACGGATCTTATCCAGCTCTACGCAGACAACACCGTCATAGTAAGCTACCGGTGCCGGATTCAGTTCCTTGAAATCCTCGCTTCTTCCGTGGATATCATAGAATTCTTTAATTTTATCATCAGTTCTCCAGATGGAGGACAGACAGGTGGTCTCCGTAGTCATAACATCGATACCGATACGATAATCCGCGCTCAGGGAAGATACACCCGGTCCCACAAATTCCATAACTTTATTTTTTACATAGCCATTGCCAAATACAGCACCGATAATAGCCAGAGCCACATCCTGCGGTCCTACGCCCGGAATGGGGGCACCGGTCATATAGATCGCCACAACCCCCGGCATATGGATATCGTAAGTCTGGTCAAGCAGCTGCTTTACCAGCTCCGGTCCACCCTCGCCCATGGCCATGGTACCGAGAGCACCGTAACGGGTATGGCTGTCAGAACCAAGGATCATCTTGCCGCCGCCGGCCAGCATCTCTCTGGCATACTGGTGAATAACGGCCTGATGAGGCGGTACGTACACGCCGCCGTATTTCTTGGCACAAGTCAGACCAAACATATGGTCATCTTCATTGATGGTGCCGCCTACGGCACAAAGAGAATTGTGGCAGTTGGTCAGTACGTAGGGTACCGGGAATTTCTCCAGTCCTGACGCACGGGCCGTCTGAATAATACCTACATAAGTAATATCGTGGGAAGTCAGCTTATCAAACTTGATGCGCAGATCCTCCATGTTGTCGGAAACATTATGGTCTTTCAGAATGTTGTAGGCCATGGTTCCCTTCGCTGCTTCTTCCCTGGATACCCCACTGCAGCCTTCCGCCTTCAGGCGGGCAGCCGCATCGGCATCATCCGGGATCAGTGTGGTGCCGTTCACAAGATAAGCACCTGTTTTTTCCAGCGTGATCATAATAATTGTCCTCCTCTTGTTTCTCTGTATTTACAAAACGAAATGTGCAGCTATGTATCCCAACATCTCTGCACATCTTCGTACGTACCTGTATAATTCCTTACGGATTCTGTTCCTGCATGTATTTCATGTAACGCACAACCATCATTGCGATCTTGAAGGTAAGGGCATCATCAAATACCCGGATGTCCAGTCCTGTACTTTTCTGCAGCTTTTCAAGGCGGTACACCAGCGTATTTCTGTGAACATAAAGCTGGCGGGAGGTCTCGGAAACGTTCAGATTATTCTCAAAGAACTTGTTGATGGTCATCAGCGTTTCGTCATCAAAGGTATCCGGAAGCTGCTCACCAAACACTTCCTTCATAAACATCTTGCAAAGGGGAATCGGCAGCTGATAGATCAGACGGCCAATGCCGAGATTGTTGTACGGGATCACATTCTTCTCTGCGTGGAAGATCTTGCCCACCTCCAGAGCCATCTGAGACTCCTTGTAGGAACGGGACACATTCTTGATCTCCTCCACCACATTACCATAGGCCACACGGATCTGGCCGGACTGGTCAGTCTGCAGTGTATCTGCGATCAGGCGGGCCAGACGGTTCATCTCCGCATAGTCCTCACCTTCCTTCAGTTCTTTGACAATAATCACATTATTCTCATCTATGGCTGTGATAAAGTCCTGGGGCCGTCCGGTAAAGAGACTCTTGATCTTATCCAGTGCCGTATTATCCTTGTCTCCGGCAGTCTCTACGGTAAATACGATACGTCTCGCATTTGTATCGATACGCAGCTTCTTCGCGCGATTATAAATATCCACGAGAAGAAGGTTATCCAGAAGCAGATTCTGGATAAAGTTATTCTTGTCCAGACGCTCCTTATAGGCAATGATCAGATTCTGGATCTGGCATACCGCCACGCGGCCAACCAGATACGGGTCGTTCATGCTTCCCGAAGATACCAGAACATACTCCACATTATTATCATCAAACACCTTAAAGAAATATCGGTCCTGAAGGATCTGACTGTCAGCGGGGGACTCCACAAACTGACGAACGGTGGCATGATCGACCTGATCATCCGGCATTGTGGATACCAGCACCGTACCATCAATATTTAAAATGCTCAGATCAACCTTGGTGATGTTTTTGAGCTCTTCCAGTGTCTTCTGCAACACCTGACTTGAAACCATATTGTCACTCTCTTTCCTACGCAGAAACATTACGTATGTTCCCTGTATATATACTGCAGCTTGCTGCATTTTTATCCCTATTGATAACTTATCTAATAATATAACCTATTTCTTGTGGATTTTCAACCATTGTATTACGTTTTCTCCGCTGTTTTTGCGTGTTTTTTGGGCATTTTTTATATGATTCGCCCAAAAAGGCGGTCTAACTCCGTCATTCTTGTATTTTTACCGCCGGATTTCTGAAAAATCTGTTTTGCGAACAGACGTTATGCTATAATGAGAAAATCGGTGGTCCGACAGATGGATCTGCCATGGTAACCCGCCGTTAACACGTTCATCCTACTACAGGAGGTGAAAATTACATGTTTCGTTTATGGGGAAAAATCTGGAAAGACAGCCGTATGGTGAAAGACACGGTAATCTCCCTTCCACCTACAGATACCCGAACCCATCGGATCTTTCATGCCC